>NZ_JBEXQG010000040.1:0-78354 GCF_040612485.1 Streptomyces sp. NPDC006385 | reverse complement strand
GTCGATCGCCTGGAGGTTGTTGGCGCGGGCGGCCATCAGGATCTTCATCAGGATGTAGTGGTAGGCGTCCGCCGGGTAGCCGGGCGGCTGCTCGCTTCGGCCTTGAACGGGCCTCGTCCTCAAACGCCGGACGGGCTGGATGGTGCCGGGCGGTGACCCTCGCTTGAGGGGCCGTCCCCGGCCGTCCCCCCCGCCCTCACCCCCGCGCGTGCCCCTCCGCGTCCGCCCGTGCCGAGCTTCGGGCGCGTCTCGCCGGGCCCCGCCAGCCGCAGGTGCAGTGGGCTGAGCAGAAGTGGCCCTTCTCCACCGTCGTCGTGCGGTGCTCCTCGGAGTCGTGGGGGGTTGGGGGAGACGTCGGTCCGTCTTGCTGCGCCACGTGGGCAACGTTACCCAGGGCAAGTAAGCGCAACGCCTCCGGTCGGCGTGACGAGGGGCACCTACCCGTCGTTAACCGGAACGACAGGGGGCCCGTGACGGACGTACCGGCTGGGGGTAGGACGGCGATGACGGAGCGGCAGCAGGGCAGGCGGAGGCATGGGGCGGGCGTCGCGGCTGGGGTCTTGTGCGTCTGCCTGGTCGGCAGCGGGTGCGCGGAGAGCGGGGCCGCCGCCGAGGACTCGCGAGGGAGCGACGCGGTGAAGGCCGTGCGGGATGCCGCCGACGCGCTCGTCGAGGCCCGCAGTTCCAAGGCCCGTACGTCCATGGAGATGGCCACCGGCGGCACCCGTGTCACCATCCGCGGCGAGGGCGTGTACGACTTCCGGGAGCGGGTGGGGCGGCTGAAGGTGCTGCTGCCGCAGGATCCCGCCGGAGCGACCGCTCAGCGGCCGATCCAGGAGCTGCTCGCTCCCGGGGCTCTGTTCATGAAGAACCGGGGTGCCGGCGTGCCCGCCGACAAATGGGTGCGTGTCGACACGCGGTCGCTCTCCGACGGGAACCTCGTCACCGGCGGCGCCACCGATCCGTTCGCCGCCGCCGAGGTGCTGCGCGGCGCGCGGACGGCGAAGTACGTGGGTGAGGACGATGTCGCCGGTACGCCGGTGCGGCACTACCGGGGGACGGCTGACCTGGGCGTTGCCGCCCGGAAGGCGTCCGAGGGGAACAAGGAGTCCCTGGCGGCGGCGGCGAAAGGGTTCGCCACGGATCAGGTGCCGTATGACGTGTATCTCGACGACGCCGGGCGGATCCGCAAGGTCAGGCACCGGTTCAGCTTCGTCAACGGACAGCAGGGCGGTGCCGTCGCCGTCGCCTCGACGACCTTGCTGTACGACTTCGGCGCCCCCGTCGACGTACGGCTGCCGGACGCCGACGACATCTACGCCGGCAAGATCGCCGAGGAGTGAGGGCCGGCGTATGCGTGCGTGACGGGCGTCAAGAACTAGCCCGTCCGTGCCATGCGCGGTGTGTAGGCCGCTCCCTACTCTAGGAAGTCGGTAACGGCAGAGAAGAGGTGATGCGCGTGGCTCCGGTCGGCGGTACGGCAGTTCAGGACCACGTGGCCCTCGCCGAGATCGAGCTGTGCGGGGAGCTGATCATCGCGGCCTCGGCCGCCCGTGAGGACCGGCTCAGTCTGGAGAGCATCGACGAGGTGCTGCGCGTCGCGGAGGAGCGGAACGCATCGGCCCGGTGAGATGGGTGAGCCCGGTGTGTCCGGGCGCCGTCGCGTCCGCCGTCCCGTCCGCCGTCACGTCCGCAGCAGGCGGCCGATCGCCTTCGTCGCCTCCTCCACCTTCGCGTCGATCTCCGCGCCGCCCTTGAGTGCGGCGTCGGCGACGCAGTGGCGCAAATGCTCCTCCAGCAGTTGGAGGGCGAAGGACTGCAGGGCCTTGGTGGAGGCGGACACCTGCGTGAGTATGTCGATGCAGTAGACGTCCTCGTCGACCATCCGCTGCAAGCCGCGGATCTGGCCCTCGATGCGGCGCAGGCGCTTGAGGTGTTCGTCCTTCTGCTTGTGGTAGCCGTGGACGCCGCGGTCGTGGTCCGTCACGATGTCCGTGGCGTCCGTCACAGGCGTTTCCCTGGCCTGGTCAGCGGCGGAGGGCGCACCCGCGCCGGCCTCGGTGGTCGTCATCGCGTCCTCCAGACGTAAACCGCTCATATACCCCTACTGGGTATATCCTAGCGAACTTTGCCGGGTAGGGGACCCTGTGGCCGATTCCGTGAAACGGCCGCTGGACTGGACCACTGGGCAGCCCCCGTGCCGACCACTGTGCCTGATGGGCGACACTGGAGGACGGCCCATTAGCCGTGGCCGGATGATGCGCCTAGCATCAGCCTGACCGAAACCGATGCTTCCTGAGGACCCCACGTGCGATTTCGTCTGACCCCCCGGGAGACGAGCTTCTACGACATGTTCGCCGCGTCCGCGGACAACATCGTCACGGGCTCCAAGCTCCTGATGGAACTGCTCGGGGCGGACACCGCCGGCCGGGCCGAGATCGCCGAGCGTATGAGGGCCGCGGAACACGCCGGTGACGACGCCACACACGCGATCTTCCACCAGCTGAACTCCTCGTTCATCACGCCGTTCGACCGCGAGGACATCTACTCCCTCGCCTCGTCCCTCGACGACATCATGGACTTCATGGAGGAGGCCGTCGACCTGGTCGTCCTCTATAACGTCGAGGAACTGCCCAAGGGCGTCGAGCAGCAGATCGAGGTGCTGGCGAGGGCGGCGGAGCTCACGGCCGAGGCCATGCCGAGCCTGCGGACCATGGACAACCTCACCGAGTACTGGATCGAGGTCAACCGGCTGGAGAACCAGGCCGACCAGATTCACCGCAAGCTGCTCGCGCATCTCTTCAACGGCAAGTACGACGCCATCGAGGTGCTCAAGCTCAAGCAGATCGTGGATGTGCTGGAGGAAGCGGCGGACGCCTTCGAGCACGTGGCGAACACGGTGGAGACCATCGCCGTCAAGGAGTCCTGACCCGTCCATGGACACCTTCGCGCTGGTCGTGACCATTGCGGTCGCGCTCTTCTTCACGTACACCAACGGCTTCCACGACTCGGCGAACGCGATCGCCACCTCCGTGTCGACGCGGGCGCTGACGCCCCGGGCCGCGCTGGCGATGGCCGCTGTCATGAACCTTGCCGGTGCGTTTCTCGGCTCCGGGGTCGCCAAGACGGTCAGTGAGGGCCTGATCCAGACACCCGAGGGCTCGAAGGGGATGGGCATCCTCTTCGCGGCGCTGGTGGGTGCGATCACCTGGAACATGATCACCTGGTACTTCGGCCTGCCCTCGTCCTCCTCGCACGCGCTGTTCGGCGGCATGGTGGGGGCGGCGCTGGCCGGGGGGACGACCGTGTACTGGCACGGGGTGCTGGAGAAGATCGTCATCCCGATGTTCGTCTCGCCCATCGTCGGGCTGTGCGCGGGCTATCTGGTGATGACGGGGATCATGTGGATCTTCCGGCACGCCAACCCGCACAAGGCCAAGCGGGGGTTCCGTATAGCGCAGACCGTCTCGGCGGCGGGCATGGCGCTCGGGCACGGTCTCCAGGACGCCCAGAAGACGATGGGCATCGTGGTGATGGCGCTGGTCATCGCCGATGTCGAGGACTACGGCGATCCCATCCCGGTGTGGGTGAAGATCGCGTGCGCCGTGATGCTGTCGCTGGGGACGTACGCCGGTGGCTGGCGGATCATGCGGACGCTGGGGCGGAAGATCATCGAGCTGGACCCGCCGCAGGGGTTCGCGGCCGAGACGACCGGCGCGTCGATCATGTTCGTCACCGCCTTCCTCTTCAAGGCGCCGATCTCCACGACCCATGTGATCACCTCCGCGATCATGGGTGTGGGTGCGACGAAGCGGGTGAACGCCGTGCGGTGGGGCGTGGCCAAGAACATCGTGCTGGGGTGGTTCGTCACGATGCCGGCGGCGGCGGCCGTGGCGGCGTGCTCGTTCTGGATCGTCAATCTGGCCTTCCTGTAGGTCCCCTTCCTCGGAGGGCGTGCCGCTGTGGCCGCCGGACCGGTCAGGCCAGGAAAGGAGCCCGCCCCCCGGGAGCCAGGGGGCGGGCTCTTTTTCGTCCTCGCGGTGGCACCGCCATGCAGCACCGCGAGGCGTTCACATCGCCGGGCGTCGGCTCAGCCGAAGCGGCCCGAGATGTAGTCCTCCGTGGCCTGGACCGACGGGTTGGAGAAGATGCGCTCCGTGTCGTCGATCTCGATCAGCTTGCCGGGCTGGCCGACCGCCGCCAGGTTGAAGAACGCGGTGCGGTCGGAGACGCGGGCGGCCTGCTGCATGTTGTGCGTCACGATGACGATCGTGAAGCGTTCCTTCAGCTCGCCGATCAGGTCCTCGATCGCCAGGGTCGAGATGGGGTCCAGGGCCGAGCAGGGCTCGTCCATGAGGAGCACCTTGGGCTCCACCGCGATCGCCCGCGCGATGCACAGTCGCTGCTGCTGGCCGCCGGACAGGCCCGAGCCGGGCTTGTTGAGGCGGTCCTTCACCTCGTTCCAGAGGTTGGCGCCCTTCAGGGACTTCTCGACGATGTCCTGCAGCTCGCTTTTCTTGTAGTTGCCGTTCAGGCGCAGCCCCGCCGCCACGTTGTCGAAGATCGACATGGTGGGGAAGGGGTTCGGGCGCTGGAAGACCATGCCGATCTCCCGGCGCACGGACACCGGGTCGACCCCGGCGCCGTACAGGTCCTCGTCGTCCAGCAGCACCTTGCCCTCGACCCGGCCGCCGGAGGTGACCTCGTGCATACGGTTCAGTGTGCGCAGGAACGTCGACTTGCCGCAGCCGGAGGGGCCGATGAAGGCCGTCACCGAGCGGGGCTCGACCGTCATCGAGATGTCTTCGATCGCCTTGTGGGAGCCGTAATAGGCGGTGAGCCCGCTTACGTCGATTCGCTTGGCCATGTCTGCTTCACTTCCAGAAATTCAGATCGGTCGCTGTGTGGCCGCGTCAGCGACCGGTCTTCGGGGCCTTCCAGCGGGCGATCCCGCGGGCTACCAGGTTGAGGATCATCACGAAGGCGATCAGCGTGAGCGACGCCGCCCACGCACGGTCGTACGCCGCCGGGGAACCCGCGCTGTTCGCGTACTGCTGGTAGATGTACAGCGGCAGCGACGCCTGCGCGCCCTCGAAGGGGTTGGCGTTGATGAACGAGTTGCCGAACACCAGCAGCAGCACGGGGGCGGTCTCGCCGGTGATGCGGGCGACCGCCAGCATGATGCCGGTCGTGATGCCGCCGATGGAGGTCGGCACGACCACCTTCAGGATGGTGCGCCACTTCGGGACGCCGAGTGCCAGGGAGGCCTCGCGCAGCTCGTTCGGGACGAGCTTGAGCATCTCCTCCGTGGAGCGGACGACCACCGGCATCATCAGGATCGCGAGCGCGAGCGAGCCGGCGAAGCCGAAGGGCTGCATCTCCAGCATCAGCATGAGGCTGAGGATGAACAGACCCGCGACGATCGACGGGATGCCGGTCATGACGTCGACGAAGAAGGTGATGGCCCGGGCGAGGCTCCCCCGGCCGTACTCCACCAGGTAGATCGCGGTGAGCACGCCGATCGGCGCGGCGATCAGGGTGGCGAGGCCGACCTGCTCCAGAGTGCCGAGGATGGCGTGGTAGATGCCACCGCCCGGCTCGGAGTCGGCGACCACGCCCATGGAGTGGGTCAGGAAGTAGACGTCGAGGACCTTCACGCCGCGCTTCACGGTCTCCCAGATCAGGGAGACCAGCGGGATGACGGCGAGCAGGAAGGCCACCCAGACCAGCGACGTGGCGATGCGGTCCTTGGCCTGCCGGATGCCCTCGACGCGGGCGGCGATGACGTACGTGCCGAAGACGAAGAGGAGACCGGCGATCAGGCCCCACTGGACGCGGCTGTGCAGGCCGGCGGCCAGGCCGATGCCGACGGCGACGGCGACGGAGCCGACCGCGATGCCGTACGGGGCCCACTTGGGCAGACGGGCACCCTTGAGGGTGCTGACGGTGGCGGCGGTGCTCATGCGTTGGCCCCCGAGTACTCCTTGCGGCGGGCGATGATCGCGCGGGCCGCGCCGTTGACGAGCAGGGTGATGACGAACAGGACGAGACCGGAGGCGATCAGCGCGTCCCGGCCGAACTCGCTCGCCTCACCGAACTTGCTCGCGATGTTCTGGGCGAAGGTGCCGCCGCCCGGGTTGAGCAGGCTGGCGTGGATGTCGAAGCTGGGGGAGAGCACGGTGGCCACGGCCATCGTCTCGCCGAGCGCGCGGCCGAGGCCGAGCATCGAGGCGGAGATCACGCCGGAGCGGCCGAAGGGGAGGACCGCCATGCGGATGACCTCCCAGCGGGTGGCGCCGAGCGCCAGGGCCGCCTCCTCGTGCATCTGCGGGACCTGGCGGAAGACCTCGCGGCTCACGTTGGTGATGATCGGCAGGATCATGATCGCGAGCAGGATGCCGACCGTCAGCATCGAGCGGGGGGCGCCCCCGTCCCAGGAGAAGACGCCGGTCCAGCCGAGGTACGAGTCCAGCCAGCCGAACAGGCCGTTCATGTGCGGTACGAGGATCAGGGCGCCCCACAGGCCGTAGACGATCGACGGCACGGCGGCGAGCAGGTCGATCACGTACGCGATCGTGCCGCCGAGCCTGCGCGGGGCGTAGTGCGTGATGAACAGCGCGATGGCGACGGCGATCGGGACCGCGATGATCATGGCGATGATCGAGGAGACGATGGTGCCGTAGACCAGGACCGCGATGCCGAACTTCGGCGGGACCGCGCTGGTGTTCCACTCGAAGGCGGTGAGGAAGTTCGCCTCGTCCTTGCTGATCGCGAGGCTGGCGCGGTAGGTGAGGAAGACCGCGATGGCGGCCATGATCACCAGCAGGAAGATGCCCGACCCGCGGGAGAGACCGAGGAAGATCCGGTCACCGGGTCGGGTGGCGCCCCGAGCGGCACGCTTCTGCTCGGTCGGCGAGGGCTCTGGGGTGGGGGGAGGAGCTTGGATGTTCTTCGTCGATATATCCATCGGGTTCTCCGGTCTGCGGAGCCGCATGCGGTCTGCGGCGGCTCGGAGGAGTCGTGGGTGATGACACGGCTCCGGGCGGCGGTGCACCGGACGGTGCGGTCCGGTCCGGGTACGGAGCCCCGGACCGGACCGCACTCAGGTCAGCTCAGGCTCTCGATGGTCTTACGGACCTCGGAGATGATCTCCGTGGGCATCGGGGCGTAGTCGTTCTCCGTGAGGATCTTCTGGCCGTCCTCGGAGGCGATGTAGCGCAGGAACGCCTTGGTGCCGGGGAGGGTCTCGGCCTTGTTGCCCTTGTCGCAGACGATCTCGTACGTCACCAGGGTGATCGGGTAGGCACCCTCGGCCTTGGTGGCGTAGTCCAGCTCCAGCGCCAGGTCCTTGCCGGTGCCCACGCGCTTGGCGGCGGCGATGGCCTTGGTGGCGTTGGCGACGGTGGCCTCGACCGGGGCGGCGGCACCGGTGTCGATCTGCACCGCGTCGATGCCGTCCTTGGCGTACGACAGCTCCATGTAGCTGATGGCACCGGCGGTCTGCTTGACCTGCTGGGCCACGCCGGAGGAGCCGGCGGCGGACTGGCCGCCCTTGGCCTGCCAGGCCTTGCCGCCCTCGTAGGGCCACTCGGACTTGGCGGTGGCGATCAGGTACTTGGTGAAGTTGTCCGTGGTGCCGGACTCGTCGGAGCGGTGGAACGCCTGGATCTTCAGGTTGGGAAGCTTCGCGTCGGGGTTCAGCTTCGCGATCGCCGGGTCGTTCCAGTTCTTGATCTTGTCGTTGAAGATCTTGGCGAGGGTCGGCGCGTCCAGGACGAGCTTGTCGACGCCCGGGACGTTGTAGCCGACCGCGATCGGGCCGCCGACCATCGGCAGGTCGATGCCCTGACCGCCCTTGCAGATCTTCTTGGAGGCGGCGACCTCCTCCTCGTCCAGCGCGGAGTCGGAACCGGCGAAGGCGACCTGGCCCTGCGTGAACGCGGTGACACCGGCGCCGGAGCCACCACCCTTGTAGTTGATCTGGACGTTCTTGCAAGCGGCGGTGAACTGCTTGACCCAGGCGTCGATCGCGTTCTTCTGAGCGGAGGACCCGTCGGCGAGCAGCTGGCCCTGGGCGTCGTCGCACTTGATGTTGCCGACCGCGGCGTTGGTGGCCCCGTCGCCGCCGTTGGTGCCGGTTTCGTCGGAGCCGCACGCCGTGAGGGCCAGGGCGCCGGAGACGGCGAGAGCGCCGAGAGCGAGAGCCCGCCGGTTCTTGCGCTGAAGCTTCACTTGAGGGAGTTCCTTCCAGGAGCCGCCGTCCTGAATTCGGCGGCGTGCGAAGAATGGGTGATGCGGACGCTTTCCCGGGGCGCGGTCCGCACCGCGTAAGGCTGAAAGTAGGCAGATCAGGTGAAGCGGCCGAAGGGCGTACATGAACGAGGGGTGAACCCCTGGGGACGGTGCGGTGAGGTCACGGAACGCTCACGTTGAGGACACGGGCGCATTCCGAGACGTGGAGGCTCGGCGCGGGCTGCTTCGACGGCATGGCGGCACCATGGACCTCATGAGTCGAGCGTATGTGGTTCATGCCGCGGGCTGCCTGTTGTGGCGTCGCTCGTCGGCCGGGCCGGAGCTGGCGCTGGTCTACAGGCCGAAGTGGGGTGACTGGTCCTGGCCCAAAGGCAAGCTCAAGCGTGGTGAAGCACCCGAGGCGGGGGCACGCCGTGAGGTGCTGGAAGAGACCGGCTACGTGTGCCGGCTAGGGGCACGGCTCCCCTCATCCCGGTACACCGACCATCAGGGCCGGCTCAAAGAGGTCTCCTACTGGGTGGCGGAGGCGACCGGCGGAGCCTTTGAGCCGAACGAGGAAGTCAGCGATCTTGCCTGGCTCAGGCCCGGGGAGGCCCGGGAACGACTCACGCACGAGAGGGACCGGGACCTGATCTGCGCAGCGCTCGGGGTCATCGGTGCGGACGAGGACGTGAGGGGGCTGTGATGTCGGCGGAGCAGCGGGAGCGACGTGGGGAAGGGCCGTCGACTTGGGCCGCCGGCCCGGATCGGTACGACGTCGGCTGGTAATCGGCACATCGCTCTCGCCATGCTCGCTCACTCGCCCTGACCTGACCCCGTCACCGCCACTACTGGATGCCATCGCGGCAGTGGAGGGCGACCCGCCCCCCCCCGACACCCGCGCGCGTCCCGGGTTCCATGCCGTGCCTCCCGTCTCACGGTCCTGCGTACGCTCGGCAGTGCCAGTGACGGGTGGTTGTTACAGCACCGAGTAACCGTTGACGCATCCGATTCCTACGTTTCTCGCGCCGGCTCCGCACAGCCGGTTCTCTGCAGCGGAAACACGGAAGGAATGCTCATGACCACGCGATCGCTCCGTCGCCTGCGCATGCCGGTGCTGACCTCGGCGGTTCTCGCCGGCGCCATCCTCGTCTCAGGCGTGTCGGCGGAAACAGCCACCACCGCGGGCCACCGCGCCGGCCAAACGGCGACGGTGCAGCTGGACCAGGGGAAGGCGCAGCTCGCGGCCAACAACGTCCCGACCCTGATGTTCACGGACCACAGGGACGACCTGAGGTGGCACTACTGGGGCTTCATCAACCAGATCCGCCGTCTCACCAACACCTACAACAACCACGTGCCGGGATCCAGCAACACGGTGGACCACACCGACTCCGACGATCACCGTTTCTTCTTCGTCCACCTCGGTGCGAACGGCCACACCGTGACGCTGCAGCTGCGGCGCGACAACCTGTACCTCGTCGGTTGGTTCACCGGCCACGATGTCTACAACTACATCGGGGATTCCAACCATGCCGGAATCCCCGCGAGCCACGCCGGACGCTCACAGAACTGGCAGGCCGTCAGAGGCGCGGACTACCGATCCCTCGAGCATGCGGCTGGCACGAATCGCTACCAGCTGCGGTACAGCCCGGAAGCCTTCCGAAGCGCTGTGATGGCTCTCTGGCGGGCCGACCGCCGGGACACCCAGGCAGCGGCCGCCCTGTGGATGACCCAGTTCATCTCCGAAGCGGTACGGGCGCGCGGCATCTCCGACCAGATCGGCTGGGACGCCCTCAACCCCGAGAACCACGACGGAATCCACCTCGACCATCGTCTCATCGACCAGCAGACCAACTGGGGCCAGGAGAGCCAGCGCTTCAACAATGTCCTGGCGGGCAACGGGCGCGACAACAATCCCATGACCGGCTACTACCGACTCGCCTCGGGCGTCATAGCCGGAATTCTCATGATCCACCCGGCGGACTTCGCGCGCGTGTGGAACATGGTCCTCGGCCATCCCAAGAGGCACTGACGCAGGCCGGACCAAGGCGGTCGCCCCCGGCGTGACAAAGGGCGGTGCCCACCGTCCGCTCAGGGCGTGCCCACCGTCTGCGGCTGCCAGGACTGCTGGAACGCGAACCGCGCCGCCTCCACCTCGTGGCGCTGGTCGGCGTGCAGCACGCCGAGGGCGTACGCCGTCGCCGGGGCGATCCGCGGGGTGCGGGCCGCCTGGGCCGCGGCGGCCGCCGCCTCGGAGGCGTCGCGGTGCCGGTCGAGGGCCTGGCCGGTCGCCAGCAGACGTACGTCCACCTGGGTGTCGTCGCCGTGGAGGACCTCGCGGGCGTAGCGGTGCAGCCGCAGCAGCAGGCGGACCTGGTGCCAGGGGGCGTCCTGCGGATGCGGGGCCGGGTCCGGGGACAGGCCGTGGATCAGGGCCGCCGCGTTGTAGGGGTGGCCGGCGGTCACCAGGGGGAGCGCGGCGACGGCGTCGGTGAGGCGCTCCTCGGCGGCGGCGGCGAGGGGGCGCAGGTCGGCGGTGGCCGCGGCGGGGGTCAGGGGGACCTCGCTGGCCAGTAAGGCGATGGTGTCGGCGACCGCATGGAAGCGGCTGCTTCCGAGGGCCTGGAGGGCGGTGCTGTGGGCGCGGGTCCGGGCGAGGGTGAGCTGGCGTTCGAGCAGGGCGCCCGCTTTGGCCGCGCCGACGGTGAGGTTGCCGCGCTCGGCGGTGGGCGCGGGGCGGCTCGCGGGGCCGGTGCCGCCGGGTGCCGCCCCGGTGGCACGACCGCCCGCGGCCGCGTCGGACGTGTCGGACGCGGTGCCGGACGGACTGTCCGTGTGTGCCGCGCTCTGCGTGCCGGCACCCCCTGCCGGAGTGGCCGCGCACGCCGTGCTCGCCGAGTCGCCGTCCGCTGCCGCGTCGGCCGTGGACGCGCCCGTCGTGAGGGCGATGCCCGCCTGCGCCGGAAACACCGGTGCCCCGGACAGGCGGTGCAGCGCCAGCAGCAGGCGCTCCAGGCGGGCCGCGTACGCGTGTTCCATGGCGAGGGTTCCCGAGAGCCAGGCCAGTTCCGGGCGGATGGTCTCCGACCAGTCGGGGTCCAGCAAGGGACGGAACGTGTGCAGGCTGGCGCTGATGCGGCGGGCCGAGCGGCGCAGGGCCCGGGCGGCGTCGACGGACTCCCCCGAGCCGTTGCCCGCCGCCCTCGACTTCGACCGGGCGGGAGCGCCCCCGTCGCCGCCGGTCTCCCGGTGCAGGCGCAGGGCTCGGAGGAACTCCGTGGCCTGGGCGCGCAGGTAGCCCGCGAGGGCGTCCCCCGTCATGGCCCCGGCCATCGGGTCCGTCGGGTCAAGGTGTTGCTGTGCCACGCCGGCGCCTCCGGGCGTCTATGAGCATCTCCTGGACGTTGCGCAGGGGCTGGCCTTCCGCGTCCGTCGCGTGCCGGGTCCACTCGCCCTCCGGGCCCAGGTGCCAGGACGCGGTGGTGTCGGACATACCGGTCTCCAGGAGCCGGTTGAGCGCGGCGCGGTGGGCCGGGTCGGTGACCCTGACCAGGGCCTCGATACGGCGGTCGAGGTTGCGGTGCATCATGTCGGCGCTGCCGAACCACACCTCGGGCTCGCCGCCGTTGCCGAAGGCGAAGATCCGGGAGTGTTCGAGGAAGCGGCCGAGGACCGAGCGGACGCGGATGTTCTCGGACAGTCCCGTCACGCCCGGGCGTATCGCACAGATGCCGCGGACCCAGATGTCGACCGGCACGCCCGCCTGGGACGCGCCGTAGCAGGCGTCGATGAGCGCCTCGTCGACCATCGAGTTGACCTTGATGCGGACATAGGCCGGACGCCCGGCACGGTGGTGCTGGACCTCCTTGTTGATCCGCGAGATCAGGCCGTCGCGCAGGGACTTGGGGGCCACCAGAAGGCGCCTGTACGTCTCTCGGCGCGAGTAGCCCGACAGCCGGTTGAACAGGTCGGACAGGTCCGCGCCGACCTGCGGGTCGGCCGTCAGCAGGCCCAGGTCCTCGTACAGCCGTGCCGTCTTCGGGTGGTAGTTGCCGGTGCCGACGTGGCTGTAGCGCCGTAGCGTCTCGCCCTCCTGGCGGACCACCAGCGAGAGCTTGCAGTGGGTCTTCAGACCGACGAGTCCGTAGACGACATGGCAGCCGGCCTCCTCCAGCTTGCGCGCCCACTTGATGTTGGCGTGCTCGTCGAAGCGGGCCTTGATCTCGACCAGGACCAGCACCTGCTTGCCGGCCTCGGCGGCGTCGATGAGCGCGTTGACTATGGGGGAGTCGCCGGACGTCCGGTACAGGGTCTGCTTGATCGCCAGGACGTCCGGGTCGTCGGCCGCCTGCTCCAGGAACGCCTGCACGGAGGTGGAGAAGGAGTCGTACGGGTGGTGCAGCAGCACGTCCCGCTTGCGCAGCGCGGCGAAGATGTCCGGCGCGGACGCCGACTCGACCTCGGCGAGATCGCGATGGGTGCCCGCGACGAACTTCGCGTACTTCAGCTCGGGCCGGTCGATGGAGGCGATGCGGAACAGGCCGGTGAGGTCCAGCGGGCCGGTCAGCGGGTAGACCTCGGCCTCGGTGATCTTCAGCTCGCGCACCAGCAGGTCCAGGACCTCCTGGTTGATGTTCTCCTCGACCTCCAGGCGCACCGGCGGGCCGAAGCGGCGCCGCATGAGCTCCTTCTCCAGGGCCTGGAGCAGGTTCTCGGCGTCGTCCTCCTCGACCTCCAGGTCCTCGTTGCGGGTGACCCGGAAGGCGTGGTGCTCCAGGACCTCCATGCCCGGGAACAGCTCCTCCAGGTGCGCGGCGATGACGTCCTCCAGCGGGACGTACCGGCCGGGGGAGGCCTCCAGGAAGCGGGAGAGCAGCGGCGGGACCTTGACGCGGGCGAAGTGCGGGGTGCCGGTGACGGGGTTGCGGACGCGCACGGCCAGGTTCAGCGACAGCCCGGAGATGTACGGGAAGGGGTGCGCCGGGTCGACCGCCAGCGGGGTCAGGACCGGGAAGATCTGGTGCCGGAAGAGGGTGAAGAGGCGGGCCTGCTCCTTCTCCGTGAGCTCGTTCCAGCGGACCAGGTGGATGCCCTCCTCCGCGAGGGCGGGAGCCACGTCCTCGTGGTAGCAGGCGGCGTGCCGGGCCATCAGCTCGCGGGAGCGGGCCCAGATCATCTCCAGGACCTCGCGGGGCTGCAGGCCGGAGGCGGACCGGGTGGCGACGCCGGTGGCGATACGGCGCTTCAGTCCGGCCACGCGGACCATGAAGAACTCGTCCAGGTTGCTGGCGAAGATCGCCAGGAAGTTCGCCCGTTCGAGGAGGGGGGTGTCCGGGTCCTCGGCGAGTTCGAGGACGCGCTCGTTGAACGCGAGCCAGCTGCGTTCCCGGTCCAGGAAGCGGCCCTGGGGGAACTGGACGCCCTCGACCTCGGTGACCTCGTACGCGTCGAGGTCGGCGTCGATGTCGGGTTCCAGTTCGGAGACGACCGCCGAGTTGACCGTGTGCGGGCGGTGTGCGGCGATGGAGCCGACCGACGGCTGCGCGTGCTGCACCTGCGTGACGTGTGCCTGGGCGTTTGTGGACTGGCTCATATGCCCATTGTTCCGCGCGTCGAGGCGTACGGGCGCGTCGGAACGGGCGGGTGGGAGCGCAGTGGCGAGGCGTCGGGCGTCCCCGTTCCGCGCGCCCCCCTCCGGAGGCGGCGAAGGCTCTGGCACGGCGGGTGTCATTGGCCGAGCGTCGCAAGTCCGTCTGAACCGTTGGTTACGGAGACATGGCGTACGGGATAGCGGGGGGCGGCTCGCGGGCGTCCCGGGGCCGGCCGGCCGTCGGCGCCGCACGTCCCTCCCCCCGTGGAGGGACGTGCGGCGGGTCTCAGGGGGTGCGGCGGCGCAGGATCTGGAAGGCGGCGAGGGTCGCGGCGGCGGCCACGGCGAGGAGGATGCCGGTCTCGACGTACTGGAGGGGCCAGAAGTGGGACTCGGGGTGGAACGTCGCCCGGGTCTCGCCGTCCCAGTGCATCTGCCAGGCGGAGCGCGGCAGTTCCAGGCCGCCCTCGTCGACGCGGGTGACCGTCGGCCAGAGGTCGTCGCGGCTGCGCTCCAGCACGTTGTAGAGGACGAGCGCGGCCGCGAAGCCCAGCCCGGCGGCGGGCAGGGCCCGGTGGAGCAGGAGCCCGGCGAGCGCGCCGAGGGCGAGGCCCGCCAACGGGTACGCGACGACCGTCGGGCCGGTCACGATGAAGGCGTCCGGGTAGTACCAGTCCCCGACCAGGCTCGGGTCGTCCTGCCGCGTCCAGAGGTTCAGCAGCGCGATCGTGCCGGCGCCGGCGGTGAGCAGGGCGGCCGGGACGGCGAGCTTGGCGGCCAGCCAGCGGGTGGGGGAGACGGACTGGGTCCAGGCGAGCCGGGCGGTGCCGCTCTCCAGCTCGCGCCCGATGAGCGCGCCACCCGCCCAGGCGGCCACGGGGAAGCTCGCGTACGACAGTGCCGCGGCGATCAGCGCGATGTAGGTCCGGTACGTGTCGACGGCGGTGATCGCCTCGACCGACGCGCAGGAGGGCAGGCCGTCCACGGCCACCGGTTCGGCGCACGCGCTCATGCCCCTGCGCGCCTCGTCGCCGATGGCGTACATCCAGATCAGTACGGCCGTCGCGGTGATCAGGGCCAGCGCCCAGAAGACCAGCGCCGTGCGGTGCACCCGCAGGACGGTCCAGAGCAGTCCGCGCGGGCCGCGGGCGGCCGGGGCCGCCGTGGCGGTGAGGGCGGTGGTCATACGGCGGCTCCGGTGAGGCGCTTCAGCAGCCGGAAGGCGATGAGGACCACCAGGGCCGTGACGGCGAGGACGACGCCGGTCTCCACGAGCTGGAGGGGCCAGAAGTGGGAGGACGGGTGGTGGTCGGAGTAGTAGCCGGTGAGATCGTGGGCGGCGAGGCAGCCGGGCTCGCCGGCGCAGTCGGGCATCGGGGCACGGGCGCCGGTGGAGGTGAGGGCGCCCTGGTCGACGACCATGCCGACGCCCTCGGGGAAGTCGCCCTTGGTGGTCACGGTCTCGGCCGGCCACAGGTTCGGGCGCAGTGACTTGAGGGAGGACATGAGGATGGCCAGCCCCAGCACCGCCGTGCCGAGGGCGGGCAGGGCGCGGCGTACGAGCAGACCCGCGAGGGCGCCGACCGCGAGGCCGAGGAGGGGGTAGGCGGTGGCGATGGTGCCGTTGAGGGGGAACACGGAGTCGATGTGCCACTCGTACCAGGGGTACGTGTGGAGTAGCTCATCGTCCGACGACGACATCAGGCGGTGCGCCAGGGTGACGGCCAGGGTGCCCGGCACGAGCAGGGCGGCGGGCACGGCGAGCTTGGCGGCCAGCCAGCGGGCCGGGGAGACGGACTGGGTCCAGGCGAGCCGGGCGGTGCCGCTCTCCAGCTCGCGCCCGATGAGCGCGGCGCCGGCCCAGGCGGCGGTGAGGAGCGGTACGAGGTTCAGCAGGTCGGCGCCGACGGAGATGACGGTGCTGTACCGGCTGTAGGCGGGGCTGCTGTAGTCGCAGGCCCAGCCGGGGCTCGGTTCGGCGCAGCCCTCCGCCCGGAACTCGGCCCAGGCGCTGTCGCCGCCAGGACCGTACGCCCACAGCAGGGCCCCGGCGCTCACGGCCACCAGCATCAGCCAGAACCACAGCGCCGAGCGGTGCAGCCGCAGCATCGCCCAGAGCAGGCCACGCGGCCCGCGGGAGCGCGCCGCGGTGACGGGCGCCTCGACGGTCAAGGCGGTGGTCATACGGTGGCCTCCCGCACGGAGTCGAGCCGCAGTGCCGGCGCCTGGGGAGCCCGCAGGTGGGCCAGCACCAGCTCCTCCAGGGTCGGGGCGGTGGTCTGCCAGTCGTCGCCGAGGGGGCCCTCGGGCCGTACGAGCGCGGTGAGCTGGCGTCCCGTGGTGCGGGACTCGATCACGGTGTGCGGGGCCAGGGAGGCGTCGGCCCGGCCCTTGACGAGCCGGTGGGCCGCGAGCACCTCGTCCAGGGGGCCCGCGAGGCGCACGCGGCCGGCGCCGAGCAGCAGGAGGTGGTCGCAGGCGCCTTCGAGCTCGGCGACGACGTGCGAGGACATGACAACTGTGGTGCCGCGCTCGGCCGCGTCGGCCATGAGCGTGGCCATCAACTGGTGCCGCGCGAGGGGGTCCAGGTCGGCCATCGGCTCGTCCAGGAGCAGCACTTCGGGGCGCTTGCCGAGGGCGAGGGCGAGGGCGACGCGGGTGCGCTGGCCGCCGGAGAGCGCGCGGATCTTCGCGTCCGGGTCGAGCTCGCCCTCGGCGACGATCCGCTCGGCGGTCCGGGTGTCCCAGTGGCGGGGGTTCAGCTCGCGGCCGAAGCGCAGGGTGTCGGCGACGGTGAGCTGCGGGTGCAGGGGTTTGTCCTGGGCGACGTACGCGAGGCGTTCGCGGGCGGCGGCCGGGGCCTGGCCGAGGACGGTGATCGTGCCGTCGGTGGGCCGCAGCAGTCCGGCGGCGAGGGAGAGCAGGGTCGACTTGCCCGCGCCGTTCGGTCCGACGACCGCGCAGACGCGGCCCGTCGGCAGCCGGAAGGCGCAGCCGTCCAGGGCCGGCTTGCGGCGGCGCCCGAACCTCTTGCTCAGCGCCGCCGCCTCGATGGCGGTGTCGGTCATGAGTCGTCCCCCTTGAAATGCGTGTCCAGCACGGAAGTGAAGAGAGCGTCCACGTCGTCGCGGTCCAGCCCGGCCTCGCGGGCCCGTACGGCCCAGGCGTCCAGCTCGGTGCGCAGCGGCGAGTCGGCCGGGGCGGTGCCCAGTCCACGCCGTACGAAGGTGCCGAGTCCCCGTCGTGCCTCGACCAGGCCCTCGCGTTCCAGTTCGCGGTAGGCCTTGAGGACGGTGTTGGGGTTGATGGCGGTGGCTTCGACGACCTCGCGGGCCGTGGGCAGTTTGTCGCCCGGCTCCAACAGGCCCAGACGCAGGGCCTGTTTGGTCTGCTGGACGATCTGCACGTAGGTGGCGACGCCGGAGCGCCGGTCGATGCGGTAGTCGACCACCCGTTCCACCACCCTTTCACTAATTGAGTAGTGAAAGGGTGGTGGAAAGAAGGGGCGGCGTCAAGGCGGCCGCCCCTTAAGGGAGTTATGTGTGGGCTTGGCAGTCCGTTGCGACCTGGTATGCCGGGCCGGTATGTCAGGCCGGTGTGTCAGGTCTCCGTGCGGTACATGAGGTCCGTCTCGTACGTGGTGAACCCCAGCCGCTCGTACACCGACACCGCCGCCTTGTTGTCGGCGTCGACGTAGAGCATCGCCGTGGGCAGCCCCTGTGCGGCCAGATGCCGCAGCCCGATCGTCGTCAGGGCCTTGCCCAGGCCGCCGCCCTGTGCGCCCGGCCGCACGCCGAGGACGTACACCTCGCCGAGCCCTTCGGCGGCGTGGACCTTCGTCCAGTGGAAGCCGACGAGTTCGCCCGCGCGCTCCGCCAGGAAGAACCCCGCCGGGTCGAACCACGGCTCGGCCTTGCGGTCGTCGAGGTCGCGCTGGGCGAGGGAACCCTGCTCGGGGTGGTGCGCGAAGGACTCGGCGTTCACGGCGAGCCAGGCCGCGTCGTCCTGGCCGGGCACGAAGGTGCGGACCGTCACGCCCTCGGGGAGCACCGGGTCGGGCAGGTCCAGGTCCGCCAGCGGGCGGCGCATCTGGCGCAGTTCGCGGAAGAGGGTGAGGCCGAGCACCTGGGAGAGGTGGCGGGCGGCGGCGTGGCCGCCGTGGGCCCACACGCGCAGCCGCTTGCCGGAGGCGGCGAGCAGGGCCGAGCCCAGGGCGCGGCCGTGGCCGTGGCCGCGGTGCGAGGGGTGGACGACCAGTTCGGCGGCCGGTGCCTCGACCGGGTCGGTGTCCTCCAGCTGGGCGTAGCCGACGAGTTCGCCGGCGACCGTCAGCAGCAGATGCGAGACGCCCTCGCGCTCTCCGCCACGCAACTGGAGCCGGCCCTGCTCGGACACCGCCTGCTGCCCGTCGTTCCGGGCGGCCTCCGCCAGCAGCTCCAGTACGGCCTCGGTCTGCTCCGGAGAGAGCGCGGAGTGGGTCTCGATGGAACGGGAGGAGAAGGGGTGTGCGGTGTCGTCGCTGGTCATGCGTACGAGGGTAAGGGGCGGCCCCGGCAAAGTCCCGGTACAGAAGCAACCAAGGTGTGACCTGAATCCCCTGTCGCGCTACGCGCGTTGACTCTAGGCTGCGGCCCGACGGGGCCATGTCACTCACGACTCACAGGGGGGCGTATGCCAGCCACATCCCACCAGGACCACCGCAGACGCCGTACGTACGCGCTGATAGCGGCCGCGGCGTCGCTCGCCACCGCGGGCGCGCTGGCCGCGGCGCTCCCCACGACGGCGACGGCGGAGGAGAACTCCGGCAGGCACGGCGGCGGTCACCACTTCAGCCGCTACCAGGACGTGCAGCTGCTGTCCTTCAACGACCTGCACGGCAACCTGGAGCCGCCGGCCGGTTCCTCCGGCCGGGTCACCGAGCACCAGCACGACGGCACCACGAAGACCATCGACGCGGGCGGCGTGGAGTACCTCGCCACGCACCTGCGCCAGGCCCGCGAGGGCAACAGGTACTCCATCACCGCGGCCGGCGGCGACATGGTCGGCGCCTCCCCGCTGATCTCGGGCCTCTTCCACGACGAGCCCACCATCGAGGCGCTGAACAAGCTCGACCTGGACGTCACCTCCGTCGGCAACCACGAGTTCGACGAGGGCGCCAAGGAACTGGCCCGCCTGCAGAAGGGCGGCTGCCACCCGACCGCCGGCTGTTACGTGAAGGGCGAGGAGTTCGAGGGCGCCGACTTCCCCTACCTCGCCGCGAACGTCCTGGACGAGAAGACCGGCAAACCGATCCTCAAGCCCTACTGGGTGTGGAAGAAGCGGGACGTCAAGGTCGGCTTCATCGGCGTGACCCTGGAGGACACGCCGGGCGTCGTCTCCGCGGAGGGCGTCAAGGGCCTGAAGTTCAAGGACGAGGTCGAGACGATCAACAAGTACGCCAAGGTGCTCCAGCGCCAGGGCGTGAAGTCGATCGTCGCCCTCATCCACGAGGGCGGGGCGCCGGCCTCGACGGCGTACAACTACGACTGCGACGCGCCGGGCGCGGGCGACGGCATCTCCGGCCCGATCGTCGACATCGCCAAGAACATCACGCCGCAGGTCGACGCGCTGGTCACCGGCCACACGCACGCCGCGTACGTGTGCACCATCGACGACCCGGCGGGCAAGCCGCGCATGGTGACGTCGGCCGCGTCCTTCGGCCGCCTCTACACCGACACCACGCTGACGTACGACCGCTTCACCGGCGACATCGCCCGTACGGCCGTGAAGTCGGCGAACCACGTGGTCACCCGGGACGTCCCCAAGGCGCCCGACATGACCGAGCTGATCAGCAAGTGGAACACCCTCGCGGCGCCCATCGGCAACCGCGCGATCGGCTACATCTCCGCCGACGTCCCGAGCGCCGGCACCGAGTCCCCGATGGGCGACCTGATCGCGGACGCGCAGCTCGCGCACGGCAAGGAGCTGGACCCCGAGACCGACCTGGCGCTGATGAACCCCGGCGGGATCCGGGCACCGCTGACCTACGCGGCCAAGGGCGGCGAGGGCGACGGTGTGGTGACCTACGCCGAGGGCTTCACCGTCCAGCCGTTCTCCAACACGGTGAACCTCCAGGACTTCACCGGAGCGCAGCTGATCCAGGTGCTCAAGGAGCAGGTGAGCGGCACGAACGCGGCCTCGCCGAAGGTCCTCCAGGTCTCGTCCGGCCTGACCTACACCCTGGACCTGACGAAGTCGGGCGCCGACCGGGTGGTGACGGACTCGATCAAGCTGAACGGTGCGGCGATCAACCCGACGGCCACCTACCGCGTCGCCACGAACAGCTTCCTCGCGGGCGGCGGCGACGGTTTCCCGACGCTGGGTCAGGGCACCAACGACCTGGTCGGCTCGGACGACCTGACGGCGCTGGAGAAGTACCTGACGGCCAACTCCTCGGCCGCGAACCCGATCGCGCCGCCGGCGGCGAACCGGATCACCGTCGTGCAGTAGGACGTGAACCGGCGTGAACTAGATCGCAAACCTCCGGTAGAGGTTGCGGGTGGGGGGTGTGCGCATGGTCGGATGGGCCGATGCGTTCCCCCCACCACATAGCGACGCATCCTTATACAAACCCATACGAGGAGCTCGCCGCACTGGACGACGGCCCGCTGGACGAGTTCCTCCACGAGGACGTGCCGGGACAGCGGGACGTGCCGGCAGAGCGGGACGAGGCGGCGGCCCAGGACGATCCCTGGGTCCCGCCCAACCACCGCAGAGGCGGTCGCCGTCGTCGGCGCGGTCGCTTCGCGGGGCTTCCCCTCGCGCTGAAGGCGGTGGTCGGCCTGGTCGTCCTCGCCGCCTTCCTCGCCCTCGGCGACCGCTGGGCCCTGCTGTACGCCGAACGCAGAGCCGCCGACATCCTCAAGGACCGCCTGCACCTGACCGCGGCCCCCGAAGTCGAGATCGGCGGCTTCCCCTTCCTGACCCAACTCGCCGACGAGCGGCTGGACTCGGTGAAGGTGACCGTCCCCGACGTGGCCGCCGACCGGGTCTCGCTCGCGCAGGTGACGGCGACGGCGTCGGACGTACGGCTGGACACCGACGGCCCGACGGCGGTGCGCGGCGCCGACGTCCCCCATCTGGAGGGCGACGTCCTGCTCTCCTTCGCCGACCTGAACCGTGAACTGGGCGCCTCGCAGGTGACGTTCACCGGAGAGGGCCGTGACCGCGTCCGGGCGCGCGGCACCCTGCCGGTCGCCGGGCACGACCTCAGGCTGCGCGCCGAGGCCCGCATCGTGCGCGAGGGCGACCGCGGCATCGCGACGCACATCGCCGGCATGCGCCTGGACATCGGGGACCTGGCCACGTACCGCCCCGGCGCCGACGCCTCGCAGGGCCTGCACCTGAGCCCGCGGTCGGTGGAGCGCCTCGCCCACGAGACCCGCAAGGCGAAGGCCCTGCTGTCGATCCCGTCCGTCGTACGGCGCCTGGGAGTGCCCGACTCCCTCGTCCGCGAGGCGCTGCGCAGCGAGGCCAGGCTCACCGAGCTGACCGGCACCCCGCGCTTCGCCCAGCGCGCGATGAAGCTCAACCTCATCGACCTGGCCCTCGACCACCCCGAACTCCTCAAGCGCCTCGGCTTCGACCCCGCCCTCCTCGACGCCCTGCCCCGCCTCACCCGCCCGGTCCTCGCCGACCAGCTGTCCCTCGGCTTCCGCCTGCCCGAACCGCCGAGCGGTGAGCTGCGGTTGCGGGACGTGCGGGTGGAGGAGGACGGGATCAGGGTGCGGTTGGAGGGGGCCGGGCTGGCGGTCGGCGGCAGGTGACCGCCACGTCGGTGTCGAGGGGGTGAGGGCGAGTGGGTACGGGAACCCGTTACGGGAACCCGTACCCACTCG
This sequence comes from Streptomyces sp. NPDC006385, assembly GCF_040612485.1. Taxonomy (NCBI): domain Bacteria; kingdom Bacillati; phylum Actinomycetota; class Actinomycetes; order Kitasatosporales; family Streptomycetaceae; genus Streptomyces; species Streptomyces sp. NPDC006385. The sequence goes on along the minus strand of NZ_JBEXQG010000040.1, from coordinate 56,652 downwards.
CCCTCGGGCGTCAGCAGACGCGGTGGACGCGCTGGGTCGTCAGTTCGTAGCGGGCACCGACGACGGCGAGTTCGCCTGCGGCCACCTTCGCGGCGAGGTCCGGTTCCGCGGCGAGGCGGGCGCGGACGGCTCGTACGTTGGCGTCGATGGTCGAGTCGACGCGGGCGTCACCCTCCTTCGTGTGGTCGATGTTGGGGGCTATCCGGTCGGCCAGGTACTGGAGAGAGGCAGGCAGCCGCTCACCCGACGCGTCCGCCTTGACGGCAGCCGTCACGGCACCGCACGACTGGTGGCCCAGCACCACGATCAGCGGCGTCCCCAGTTCGAGCGGCCCGTAGGCGACGCTGCCGAGCACCGCCTCGTCCAGCACCTCACCGGCGGAACGCACGGTGAACAGGTCGCCGAGGCCCTGGTCGAAGACCAGCTCCGGAGGGACGCGGGAGTCGATGCAGCCGAGGACGACGGCGAAGGGGTGCTGACCGGACGTCAGGCTCTGGCGTACGGCGGGCGACTCGTCGGGGTGCCGCTCACGGTAGGTGCGCCAGCGCTGGTTTCCCGCCGCGAGCTCTCGCAGCGCCTCCTCGGGAGTGCTGGGGCGGCGGCCCGAGGCCCTGGTGGTGGCGGGGGCGGCGGAGGCGGAGTCCGTGCCGAGGGCGGCGGTGGTGCCCAGCGCCGCGGCCCCGGTCAGCCCGGCCCGCAGGAGTGCGCGGCGGGCGAGCGAGGGAAGGGCGAACCGCTGGTGAGCGGTGGTGGCCGGCGTGGAGCCGGCGGATCTGTCAGAGTTCACGGAGTGGAACGTACGCTCGACATCCCGGACGGACGTTCCCCTTGCCGATTCATGGCCGGGCGCGGAGAACTCATGAACGGGCGTTGGCCCGCTCTTGGTGTTTCCCCGCACCCGCCTTGACTTTCCCCGCCGCGGCGGGACTTCAGGACGCCGTCGGCCGCCAGTCCCCGAGCCAGTCCGCGACCTCCTGCCCGGCGGCCTGGGCGTCGGTCAGATGCGGGCGGTCGCCGCTCGCGGAACCGGCGCCCGGACCCGTGTTCTTGTACTCGGCGAAGCGGTCGTCCTTCCAGGAGAAGCCGCTCATGTCGGTCCAGGGCGTGGACTTGACCGCCGCGCTGAGGGTCGTGTTGCGCACCGTGGTCTGGGGGTCCAGGGAGGCGTCGCCGCCGGCGTGCCAGGGGCGGCCCAGGAAGAAGCTGGACGCGGAGACTTCGCCGCCGACGGCCGAGTTGGCGATCAGGATGCCCTTGCGGTTGGCGGCGGTGCTGGGGGCGGTGACATAGCCGAGCGAGCGGCCGTCCCAGCGCTTCTTCAGGGTGATGACCGAGCGGTCGATCACCGCGGTCGCCCGGCCGAAGATGAAGTCGACGTTGCCGGTGACGTAGGAGTTCGCGACGTAGACCCGCCCGAGCCTGTCCTTCGCGGCCGTGTCCAGCAGCAGGGTGTCCTGGTCGCCGTCGACGATGATCCCGTCGAGGAACACCTTGTCGGCGGCGGTGCGCAGGGCGACGGCCTGATGGCCGTTCAGGCTCTGGTTCGCCTTCTCGTCGAAGTCGTTGGTGATCGTCAGGTTGCGGGCCTGGAAGTCGTCGGCCTCGACGGCGACGGTGGCGCTGCCGGACGTGCCGTAGGTGCCGCCGCCCGGCTTCGGCGTGCCGGCCGCGTTGTTGTAGACGATCACCGTGTCCTTGCGGCTGCCGCCGGTTCCCTGGAGGGTGACGTGCGGCTTGTCGGCGGGGACCTTCACCGTCTCCCGGTACGTGCCCGGCTTCACGGCGATCACGACCCGCGAGGGGTTGTTCGCCGGTACGGCGTTCACGGCCGCCTGCACGGTCGTGTACTGCCCGCTGCCGTCCTTGGCGACGGTGAGGGTCGTCGCCGCCTTGGTGCCGGCGGCCGTGGTGCCGGCCGTGGTCGCGGTGGTGCCGATCGATCCCCTCGGACCCGTCCCCGACCTGAGCAGCGACGGCACGTCCGACGCCTTGTCCAGGGTGTAGTCGTAGTAGCGCTTCGGGTCGAAGACCGTGCCGCCGCTCTCGTTGCGGCCGCTGGTGCCCGCGAAGACGTTGCCGCGCTGGACGAGCGTCGCCGTGCCGTCCTTGATGACGGGGTTGTTCAGGCCCTGGAAGTAGGAGTTCTCCAGGACCATGGCCGTCCTGCCCCGCGAGTAGTTGCCGTAGGACGACTTGATCTCCGTCCCGGCCGCGTCCTCCAGGAAGTTGTTGTAGAGGTGCGCGTGGGCGGCGTTGTCGGTGGACGGGTTGCGCTGCTCGGTCTCGCGCAGCCAGTTGTGGTGGATCGTGATGTCCGTCTTGACGTTCTCGGTCCAGCCGATGCCGAAGGTCTTGTTGTTCTGGCTCAGCTTGTTCCAGGAGACCGTGACGTTCGTGCTGTCCTTGCGGACGTCGATGAGCCCGTCGGCCATGTGCCGCAGGTCGTTGTGGTCGATCCAGACGTGATGGGCCCCGTCCATCTGGATCGCGTCGAAGTCGTGCTCCTTGTCGTTCCAGATGCCCTGGTACGAGTCCCGGATGGTCAGGTTCCGGATGATCACGTTGTGCACGCCGGGGCCGAGGAAGAAGCCACCGCCGACGATGTGCCCGGACGTTCCGGCCCCGACGATGGTCTTGTCCGACTTGACCTTGATCTCTTTCCCGACCGGGTTCATGGTGATGGTCCCGGCGACGACGATCACGTACGGCTCGGCGGCGGTCGCGTACTTCTCCAGCTCGGCCTGCGTCCTGACGGTGACGATCTGCCCGTCCCGTCCGCCATAAGTGCCGTTCTGCCCAAGGGAGTTGACGGAGGCGAACCCGTCCGCGGTGGCCGTGGCCCAGCCGGGGGCGGCGGCGGTCGCGGCGGACGCCTGCTGCTGGGCACCGGAGCCGAGGAAGCCGAGGTCCGTGCCGTAGGCGAGGACACCGGAGGCGGTCAGGGCCAGCGGCACGCCGGCCGCCAGGGCCGTCCTGCTCCTGCGATGACGGGCCTTGCTGTGCTGCTCACTCATGCGGCGATCCGTTCCGTGCGGGGGATGGTCCGACAAAGGGTCGCCGCCCCCTACGAAAAGGTTGCCGACGCGGATGACCCACGGCAGCCGTGACGCCTCGGAGTGAGCACAGGGCGACCAGGGCCGATGACGTTGATCACGACGTGCGGTCGGACACGATGCAGGTGATGAAGCCGCCTGTGAAGGCGGCCGGCCGAAGGCAGGCGGTACGCCTGGGGGCGGCGCTCGCTAAGGTCGTACACAAGACCGCACCGAGGAGCTGGACCTCATGAGCGAGCAGCGCGTCGCCCGCGACCTCCCCCACCTCATCGACCTCGCCCGTAGGGTCGACGAGCAGTTCGAAGGCGTGGACGTCAGCGTTGTCGACGGCGTCGTCATGATGTCTCCGGTGGCGCCCGCCTACTACCGCACCCAGCATGAGATCACCTGGCAGCTCGGCGACCAGGTCGGCGACATGGTCCTCGGTGAGATCGAGTTCACCCATCCGGCCTGGTCTCGGAAATGCTCCCCCGACGTGGTCGTCTGGCACGGCGATGACCAGGACGAAGCCCCGTACGATGCCGAGGAGATCGACTTGGCGGTCGAGATCGTCTCCCCCTCGTCAGTGGAGAACGACTACGTCATCAAACCCAGGGCGTACGGGCTCGCCGGCATTCCCGCCGCGCTGGTGCTCGATCCGTACACCCGAGCCTGGACGATCATGACCGGCCCTTCCCCTCACGGATACGCGGAACGCCGCACCGGTCCGTACGGCAAGCTTCTGGACATCGATTGCGGCCGGCTCACCGTGCAGGTGAACACCGAAGGACTGCCGGTGGCCAAGCAGTGGCAGCTCCGCGAGGCATGGCCCGCTCATCGTCTCGATCCCACCACCGTCGAGTAGAGGCGCTGTGAGAAGGCGTGTCCGGTCGGGCCGGGAGCGTCGGAGGAGGACACCGATCACGGTGAGCCGGGCGGCGGCGTGTCAGCACCCGGCAGCCGTACGGTCGCCACCGCGCCGCCGCCCTCGGCGGGGGCCAGCGTGACCTGGCCGCCCGCCTGCTCGACCGTGCGGGCCACGATCGACAGGCCGAGGCCCGAGCCGGGCAGGGCGCGGGCGCTGGGGGAGCGCCAGAAGCGGTCGAAGACGTGCGGGAGTTCGTCGGCGGGGATGCCGGGGCCGTGGTCGCGGACGGTCAGGACGCCGTCGACGAGCCGCACCTCGATCGTGCCGCCCTCGGGGCTGAACTTCACCGCGTTGTCGAGGATGTTGACCACGGCGCGTTCGAGGGCGGCCGGTTCTCCCCGTACGAACCAGGGCTTCAGGTCGGCCGTGATCGTCAGCTCCGGTCCGCGCAGCCGTGCCCGGCGCAGGGCCGACTCGACGGTGTCCTCCAGCGAGATCACCTGGACGCGTTCGCCCCGCTGGCTCGCCGAGCGGGACAGCTCCTGCAAGTCGCCGATCAGGGAGGCCAGTTCGGTCATCTGCGCCTTCACCGAGGCGAGCAGTGCCTTGCGGTCGGCCTCGGGGATGGGGCGGCCGGTCTCCTCGCTGCGGGTGAGGAGCTCGATGTTGGTCCTCAAGGACGTCAGAGGCGTACGCAGCTCGTGGCCCGCGTCCGCGATGAGCTGCTGCTGGAGCTCGTGGGAGCTGGCCAGGGCGGAGGTCATGGAGTTGAAGGAGCGGGAGAGGCGGGCGACCTCGTCCTCGGCGTCGTCCTCGACCGGGATGCGGATGTTCAGGTCCTCGGTCCGGGCCACGTGCTCGACGGCTTCGGTGAGCTTGTCGACGGGGCGCAGTCCGGCCCGGGCGACCGCGAGACCGGCGGCTCCGGCGCCGACCACTCCTAGGCCGGAGACGAGGAGGAGGATCAGGGCGAGTTCGTTGAGGGTGGCATGGGTGCCCTTGAGCGGGGTCGCGAGTTGCAGGGCGACCCCTTGTGCATCGGATTGGTCGACGCCCAGGTACACGGTCAGCACGCGTACGGCGTCGCCGTGCTCGGTGGTGCCGTCGCGGAAGACGCCCTCGCTGCTCTTGGCGTTCTTGATCACGGTCTTGTCGGAGTCGGTGACCTTGACCGTGCCCGGGGAGTTCGGGTCGACGCAGGGGGCGCCCTCCTCCTTGATCGCCTGGACGTAGTCGTTCCGGCCCGGGAACAGCTGGGTGTTCTCCTGCGGGGTCTGCGTGCACCTCTGCAGGAGCTGTGTGACCGTGCCGGGCCTGCGCGCCATGTCCTTCAGGTCGGAGTCGACCTGCTCGTACAGCTTCCCCTGCACGATGAACCAACACGTCACCGAAACCGCAGCCACCGCGAACGCCACCGCCGCCGCCACCAGCAGCGCCAGCCGCGAGCGGATCGGCAGCGACCGGTACCGGCGCACTACACGCCTCACTCCGCCCCGCCCTGCCGCAGCACATACCCCACGCCCCGGACCGTGTGCACGAGCCGCGGCTCGCCGCCCGCCTCGGTCTTGCGGCGCAGGTACATGACGTACACATCAAGGGAGTTGGAGCTCGGCTCGAAGTCGAAGCCCCACACCGCCTTCAGGATCTGCTCCCGCGTGAGCACCTGCCGCGGATGCGCCATGAACATCTCCAGCAGCGTGAACTCGGTGCGGGTCAGCTCCACCGGGCGCCCACCCCGCGTGACCTCCCGCGTCGCGAGGTTCATGCGCAGGTCCGCGAAGGTCAGCGCCTCGTCGTCGTCCGCCGGGCCCGCGCCGGCCGCCGCCGCGTACGAGCTGCGCCGCAGCAGCGCGCGGACCCGGGCGAACAGCTCGTCCAGTTCGAAGGGCTTCACGAGGTAGTCGTCGGCGCCCGCGTCCAGCCCCGTCACCCGGTCGCCGACCGTGTCGCGGGCCGTCAGCATCAGGATCGGCGTCGTGTCACCGGCGGCGCGGATGCGGCGGGCCGCGGTCAGCCCGTCCATGCGGGGCATCTGGATGTCCAGGACCACCAGGTCGGGCCGGTAGGCCGTCGCCTTCTCCAGGGCGTCGGCGCCGTCGACCGCGACCTCGGTGCCGTACCCCTCGAAGGCGAGGCTGCGCTGGAGTGCTTCACGCACCGCCGGCTCGTCGTCGACGATCAGGATGCGCTGGGGGTCACGGTCGCCATCGGCGGGGCTCATGGGCTCGGGATCCTCGGGTGCGGTGGGGGACGGGGGCTGAGCGGCTGGACGCCTGAACGCCTTCAGCGTCGCATGTTTCGCGGCCTTCTCAGCCTCGTACGGTACGGCGGCGGCCGCGGGCCGCACCGGTCCGGCGACCGGTCCCGCGGCGGGCGGTCACCACCTCCGGCGCACGGGACGCGGCCGTAGGCGCGTGCAGGGCGCCGGCGATCTCCAGGGCCAGGGCGACGTCGGACGCGCCGGCGCCGCCGGCGGTGTGCTCGACCTGCTGGATCATGACGTACTCCTTCGGTTCGGGGCGCTGTGCGCTCAGGTCTGCGATCCCGACCGCAGCTTCGCCAGGTCGGCCTTGACGGTGTTGATCGGGATGGCGAAGCCGAGGCCGACGCTGCCCGCGTCGGCGGAGCTCGCGCCCGCCGCCGAGTACATGGCGGAGTTGATGCCGATGATGGTGCCGTTCATGTCGATCAGCGCGCCGCCGGAGTTGCCGGGGTTCAGGGAGGCGTCGGTCTGGAGGGCCTTGTACGTCGTCGTGTCCGAGCCGGTGTCGCCGTTGAACTGCCGGCCGCCGAACTCGAACGGCCAGCCGCCGTCCGGCTGCTGCTGACCCTCGTCCGTCGAGACGGTCACGTCGCGGTCGAGGGCCGAGACGATGCCGCTGGTGACGGTGCCGGTCAGGCCCTCGGGGGAGCCGATCGCCACGACCTGGTCGCCGACCTGCACACCGCTGGAGTCGCCGAGGGCCGCCGCCTTGAGGCCGGAGGCGTTCTCCAGCTTGATCAGCGCGAGGTCCTTCTTGCTGTCGGTGCCGACGACCTCGGCGGTGTACGACTTTCCGTCGCTGGTCGTCACCTTGATCTGCGAGGCGCCGGAGACGACGTGGTTGTTGGTGACGATCTCGCCGTCACTGGTGATGATCACGCCCGAGCCGGTGGAGGACCCGGCGTTCGAGGCCGCGTTGATCTCGACGATGCTCGGGCTGACCGCCTTCGCGACCCCCGCGACGGTGCCCTTCTGGCTGGCGGGGACGACGTTGGCGTGGGCGGAGCCGACGGCGGCGACGGTGTCGTTGCCGGTCAGCTCCTGGATGCCGTACGCCGTGCCGCCGCCGATCGCCGCGGCGACGATCGCCACGGCGGCGATGAGGGCGACGGGGCCGCGGTTACGGTGCCGTGCCTTCGGCCGGTACGCCGGCGGGGGCGGCCACTCCGGGTTCACGGGAGAAGAGGCGTGCTGCTGGGCGCCCTGATACGGGTTGTCGTAGTCGCCGCTGCGGCGGAAGCTCTCGTTCATGGGAATGAGCTTGTCGCCCGACCATGAGAGCTTCCTGAGTGCTGACTGAGAAGCCCGGCAGAAGGCCGTAGGCCCGTTGTAAACACGGTCCTCGCAGCGAGCCGGTCGCTCTCAGAGAACGCTCACAGAAGCCGCCCTCGTCTCTCAGCCGCACCCACACGACCGTCGCACGACAAGCCGCGACGGAAACACCTTCAACCGCTCCCGCCGCGATCCCGCGACCCGCAGCCCGTCGTCGAGGACCAGATCGACAGCGGCCCGAGCCATCGCCGACCGGTCCGACGCGATCGTCGTCAGCGGCGGATCCGCCAGCGCCGCCTCCTTGATGTCGTCGAACCCGGCGACGGCCAACTGCCCCGGCACATCGATCCGCAGCTCGCGCGCCGCGCGCAGCACGCCGATGGCCTGGTCGTCGGTGGAGCAGAAGATCGCGGGCGGCCGGTTCGGCCCGGAGAAGATGTCCAGCGCTATGCGATACGCGTCGTAGCGGTTGTACGGCGCCTCGAACAGCCGCCCCTCGGTGGAGATCCCGGCCTCCGCCATCGCGCGCCGCCAGCCCTCGACGTGGTCGGAGACCGGGTCGCCGACCGCCGGGGTCTCCGCGGTGCCGCCCATACAGGCGACGTACTCGTAGCCGTGCTCCAGCAGGTGGCGTACGGCGAGCTGGGCGCCGCCCAGGTCGTCGGTGACGACGGCGACGTCGTCGATGGCCTCCGGCCGCTCGTGCAGCAGGACGACCCGGGCGTCCCAGGCCTCGATCTCGGCGGCGGCCAGGTCGTTCAGGGCGTGCGAGACGAGGATCAGCCCCGAGACGCGCATGCCGAGGAACGCCCGCAGATAGTGGACCTCGCGCTCGCCCACGTAGTCGGAGTTGCCGACGAGGACCATCTTGCCGCGCTCGGCCGCGGCCCATTCGACCGCGTGGGCCATCTCCCCGAAGAAGGGCTGGCGCGCGTCCGGGACGATCAGGCCTATGAGATCCGTGCGCCGCGAGGCCATCGCCTGGGCCACCCGGTCGGGACGGTAGCCCAGCTCCTTGATCGCGGCGAGAACACGCTCGCGCGTTGCCGGGGCAACCGGCCTGGGTCCGTTGTTGATGACATAGCTGACGACGGCAGTGGAAGTCCCTGCCAGTCGCGCGACGTCATCGCGAGTCACCTTGGCCACGCGCGGAGTCTACGCGGATGGACCCGCTCTGGGCAGGGCGTGAAGGAGCTTCCCTCGCGCCCGGCTGCCGCACCGCTGTGCGAAGGCAACGCCGACGACGCCCTGCCGGAGCGTTCGCTACGCGTCGGCGCGGACCTCGGTGGCGTCAAGGGCGGCCGTCTCGTCCGCATCGTCCGACTTTGAACGGCCTGACTTGGCCTTGGCCTCCTCGGCGGCGCGATCGACCTTCTCGGGCGTAACGAATCGATAACCGACGTTCCGGACGGTCCCGATGAGCGACTCGTGCTCGGGGCCGAGCTTGGCGCGCAGCCGCCGTACGTGCACGTCGACGGTCCGGGTGCCACCGAAGTAGTCGTAGCCCCAGACCTCCTGGAGGAGCTGCGCGCGCGTGAAGACGCGGCCCGGGTGCTGGGCGAGGTACTTCAGGAGCTCGAACTCCTTGAAGGTGAGGTCGAGGACCCGGCCCTTGAGCTTCGCCGAGTAGGTCGCCTCGTCGACCGACAGGTCGCCGTTGCGGATCTCCATGGGGGAGTCGTCGTTGACGATCTGCTGCCGGCCCATGGCGAGGCGGAGGCGGGCCTCCACCTCGGCCGGGCCGGCGGTGTCGAGGAGGACGTCGTCGATGCCCCAGTCGGCGGTGACGGCGGCGAGGCCGCCCTCGGTGACGACCAGGACGAGGGGGCAGCCGGGGCCGGTGGAGCGCAGGAGCTGGCACAGGCTGCGGACCTGCGGGAGGTCACGGCGTCCGTCGATCAGGATGACGTCGGCGCCGGGGGTGTCGACGAGTGCGGGGCCTTCCGCCGGAGCCACGCGCACGTTGTGCAGCAGCAGGCCGAGAGCCGGGAGCACCTCCGTCGACGGCTGGAGGGCATTGGTCAGGAGCAGCAGAGAACTCATACGTCTGGTTCCTCCTCGGTCCCTGCGAGGACGTGTGCGGTACGGAACTGCTCTGCGATCCCGAAGGCTCCGTACACCTGCGGTTTCCCGCGTCGTATACAACGCTTCCGAAAGCACAAAAGGACCCGGGGGCTACGCTGCCCGAGTCCTCTGCCCAGCAGAATAGCCCACATGAGCAACGGTCCGGCAGGTCATGTGGCACGATCGACGGTTCGTCCGAACTCTGAGACATCCAGACGTACACCTATGCGGACGTTTCTGCACACCGACGACGGCGTGACGATCGATTCCGTATACGACCCGGGTGCGGTTGTATACGACTCCTCGCGTCCACCCGCCGATGACCTGGTGTTCGTCGTCGCGCACGGTTTCACGGGCGATGTGGACCGGCCGCACGTGCGACGGGTGGCGCGGGCCCTCACCCGGCACGGCGCCGTCGTGACCTTCTCCTTCCGGGGCCATGGGGCCTCCGGCGGGCGCTCCACCGTCGGCGACCGCGAGGTGCTGGACCTGGCGGCCGCGGTGCGCTGGGCCCGCGGACTCGGGCACGCGCGCGTGGCGACCGTCGGCTTCTCCATGGGCGGCTCGGTGGTGCTGCGGCACGCGGCGCTGTACCGGCCGGACGGATCGGGGCGCGAGGAGGGGCAAGCGGGGGCGCACACGGACGCGGTGGTGTCGGTGAGTGCGCCGGCGCGCTGGTACTACCGGGGCACGCCCTACATGCGCCGTCTGCACTGGCTGGTGACCCGGCCCGAGGGGCGCCTGGTGGGCCGCTATGGATTCCGTACCCGGATCCACCACCGTGAGTGGAACCCCGTGCCGATGTCGCCGGTCGAGGCGGTGCCGCACATCGCGCCCGCCCCGCTGCTGATCGTGCACGGCGACCGGGACGGCTACTTTCCCCTCGACCACCCCCGGATGCTGGCCGCGGCGGCCGGTGACCGGGGGGAGCTCTGGCTGGAGCCGGGCATGGGGCACGCCGAGCACGCGGCCGGCGACGAGTTGCTCGACCGGATCGGGGACTGGGCCGTCGCGCAGGGCGGCTAGCCTGACGGGGTACACCGCCGATCGATTGAGGAACCTGATGCCAAAGGTCACGGTGCGCTACTGGGCCGCCGCGAAGGCCGCGGCCGGGATCGCCGAGGAGCCGTTCGACGCGGCCACGCTCGCCGAGGCGCTCGACGCCGCCCGCGCGCGACACCCCGGGGAACTCGCGCGCGTCCTGCGGCGATGCTCGTTCCTCGTCGACGGTGACCCCGTGGGCACCCGCGCACATGAGACGGTACGGCTGGCCGACGGCGGCACGGTCGAGGTGCTCCCGCCGTTCGCAGGAGGGTGACGATGACCGACCAGCCGTATCAGGGGTACGAGGGGTACGACGGGTACAACCCGTACCAGCAGCCCGCTCAGCAGCCCGCGCCGCAGGCGTGGCCCGGGCAGCAGGCGTACGACGATCCGCAGGCCGCCCAGCAGCACACGCAGCAGTGGCAGGGGCAGACCTGGGAGACGCAGGTGCAGCCGCCGGTCACACCGGTCCCGGCGGCGGAGACGTCGTACCCGCCGCCCCAAGGGGCGGGGGCGTACGGGTACGGGGAGGCGGGACAGGGAGGTCCGGCGTCGGGGTACCAGGCGGCGGGCTGGGACAGCGCGGCACAGCCGCAGGCCCGACAGCCCCACGCCCAGCGGCCGCATGCCCAGGCACAGCCGCAGGCCCGACCGTCGCACGCTCGCTCGCATGCCCGGGACCAGGCCCGACAGCCGCACGCCCAGGCCGGGTTCCAGCCCCCCGCGCAGCCGCTGAGCCAGACGCAGCAGGCGCGGGGCCCCCGGTCCGAGCCGGAGGCGGAGCCGGGTGACGGCACCGGCTACGGGCCCGCGACCCTCGCCGGCGACGCCCGTGTCACGGACGCCCAGCGGGCCCGGCTGGAGGGCCGTTCCCCGATCATCGAGCCGGGGATGCAGCCGGCCGCGCTCACGGCGCTGCTGGGACTGCTGCTCGCGGCGACGGCGGCGCTCGGGTGGTACGCCCTTCTCCTGCCGCTCGTCGTCCTTCAGGCGGTGACGGCGGCGGGCTGGTTCCGGCTGAACGGCATGTGGCCCGCCCGGCAGGGCATCGCGCTGGCCTTCGCGGGCGCGCTGACGGCGGATGTGGCGCTGCTGGTGGCCGACGGTGCCCCGGCGGCGATCCTCGGCACGCTGGGCGTCTGGGTCCTGCTCGCCCTGGTGCTCCAGCTGCGGTCGCACGCCGACCCGGACGAGCGGATGTACGGCCTGATGGCGACGGTCGCCTCGGCGGCGCTGTCGATCGTCGCGGCCGGGTACCTCGCGGCGGAGGCGGACGCGGTCACGGTGGGCGCGTCGGCGGTCGCGGTCGCCGTCCTGGCACGTGCGCTGCCGCTGCCGACGCCGGCTTCCGTCGTGGTCGCGTTGCTCGCGGCGGCGGGGGCGGGGGTCGCCGGGGGCGCGATGACGGGCGTGGGGGCGAGCGGTGCGCTGCTCGGTGCGGGGGCCGCGGCGTGCGCCCTGATCGGGCACCGGGTGGCGAGCTACGACTACCCGTCCCGGTTCGTCCACTTCACGGCGGGCGTCGCCCTGCCGCTGGCGGCCGCGGCTCCGGCGGTGTACCTGCTGGGGCGGGCGCTGGTCTGAGGAACCCGGGCCGGCGTCGGCCGTGGTCGTCCCTGTCACAGATGATCGACAATATGCCGGTCCCCCCTTGCCCCAGGGTTACCCTCGCGCTGGACGGCCACCCGGTCGTCAGTGACCGTCGTCCTTGATGACCTCCGAGGTGGGGGGAACACCACACCATGCGCGCCCTGCGGATACTGCTGATCTTCGTCGTGATACTCGGCGGCCTCTTCGTGCTGGCCGACCGGCTCGCCGTCGGGTTCGCCGAGGACGAGGCGGCCGGCAAGCTCCAGGCCAACGAGAACCTGGCCGCCGCCCCCGACGTGTCCATCAAGGGCTTCCCCTTCCTGACCCAGGTCGCGAGCGGCACGCTGGACGACGTCGAGGTCGGCATCAAGGGCTACGAGGCCACCGCCGGCGCCGACGGCAAGACGATCCGGATCGACGACCTCACGGCGAACATGAAGGGCGTCGAGTTCTCCGGCGACTACAGCTCCGCCACCGCGGCCACCGCCACCGGCACCGCGTCCATCACCTACGCCGAGCTGCTGAGGACCGCCAAGTCCGAGCCCACCGAGGTCGCCCCCGGCGTCACCGCCCAGGTCGTCGGGCTCTCCGACGGCGGCAACGGCAAGATCAAGGTCGCCGTCGAGGCCACCGTGCTCGGCAACAAGCTGCCGAACCCGGTCCATGTCCTCAGCTCGGTCACCGCCCAGGGCGACACCGTGAAGGTGCACGCCGACACGCTGCCCAACTTCGGCGGCGCCGCCATCGCCGAGGCCCGGGTCCGCGCCATCACCGACTTCGAGCAGAAGATCGACGGCCTCCCCGGCGGCATCCGGCTCGACAAGGTCCAGGCCGCGAAGAACGGCGTCGAGATCACGGTGCAGGGTTCGAACGTCCGCCTCGCCGGGTAGTACGGGGACCGGCCGGGCCGGAAGCCGGGCGCCGGAAGCCGGGCGCCGGGCTCCGGGGTGTCCGACTGGCGAGACGATGCCGTCCGTACCGTAGATGTGACGGTCGATACATCGGCCCGGGGGTCGTGTCGCACCAGCTCGGATGCTGATCCCTTCCCACATCCCGGACGATCGCGTCTCAGTATGCGACACACCGGTGACACGCGCGCATGTCCGTCCCTACGATCGAGGCCATGAAGCGACAGGCGGATCTCACGAAGCGGCGGGCAGTGGACCTGTGCCGCGTTGCCGCCATGCTCTGTCGCACCTTCTGAGCGGACGCGTCCGGCCGAGCCGGCGCCCGCATCCCCGCCGCCCTGCCTCAGGGCACCCGTGCGCGCACCCCGGCCCGATCGCCGGAGGAAACCGCACCCCGCCTACTCGTACGCCCCGCCGCAACTGCCCCGGAGGAGAAAGAGCATGAGCCGTAGCGACGTCCTGGTCGACGCCGACTGGCTGCAGGAGCACCTCGACGACGAGAACATCGCGATCGTGGAGGTGGACGAGGACACGTCCGCCTACGAGAAGAACCACATCAAGAACGCGATCCGCATCGACTGGACCAAGGACCTGCAGGACCCGGTCCGCCGTGACTTCGTCGACCAGGCAGGCTTCGAGAAGCTGCTGTCGGAGAAGGGCATCGCCAACGACACGCTGGTGATCCTCTACGGCGGCAACAACAACTGGTTCGCGTCCTACGCCTACTGGTACTTCAAGCTCTACGGCCACGAGAACGTCAAGCTCCTCGACGGTGGCCGCAAGAAGTGGGAGCTCGACGCCCGCGAGCTGGTCGCCGGCGACGAGGTGCCGGAGCGCCCGAAGACCGACTACAAGGCCAAGCCGCAGGACACGTCGATCCGTGCCTTCCGCGACGACGTCGTGGCCGCCATCGGCTCGCAGAACCTGGTCGACGTCCGTTCGCCCGACGAGTTCTCCGGCAAGCTGCTCGCCCCGGCCCACCTGCCGCAGGAGCAGTCCCAGCGCCCGGGCCACGTCCCGAGCGCCCGCAACATCCCGTGGTCGAAGAACGCCAACGACGACGGCACCTTCAAGTCGGACGACGAGCTCAAGGAGCTCTACGCCGAGGAGCAGGTCGACCTGGCCAAGGACACCATCGCCTACTGCCGCATCGGTGAGCGCTCCGCGCTGACCTGGTTCGTCCTGCACGAGCTGCTCGGCGTGGAGAACGTCAAGAACTACGACGGCTCCTGGACCGAGTACGGCTCTCTCGTCGGCGTTCCGATCGAGCTCGGCGCCAACAAGTAAGCAGACACCCGCAAACCCCGACCGGCCTTCCTTTCCGGTCAGACCCCTTCTGGAGAAAGACATGTGTGGAGCGAAGGCCGGCGGCCCCGACGCCTCGACGATCAAGCCCGGTGAGACCACCATCCAGGGCCAGGTGACCCGCGACGGCGAGCCGGTGACGGGCTACGTCCGTCTCCTCGACTCGACCGGCGAGTTCACCGCGGAGGTCCCCACCTCCGCCACGGGCCAGTTCCGCTTCTACGCGGCCGAGGGCACCTGGACCGTACGCGCCCTGGTCCCCGGCGGCACCGCCGACCGCACGGTCGTCGCCCAGAAGGGCGGCCTGGCGGAGGTCGCGATCGCGGTCTGATCGCAAGCGCATGTGACGGCCGAGGGGCCGCACCCCATGGGTTGGACGCCTGGGGTGCGGCCCTTTTGGCGTGCACAGACCTACCCTGGAGACATGTACGCACGCCGGCGTCACATCTACTTCGCCATGATGGGGACGTGCCTCACGCTTTTCGTCCTCGCCTGGGGCGTCGTACGCCTGTGGTCGGTGCCGGTGGCCGTGGGCATGTGCGTGGTCGCCATGGTCATCCCGCCCGTGGCCGCGATGATCGCCAACCGGCGGGGGCCGGAGGACCGGTGGTGGGACGACCCGTCCGGTGACCCGCAGTCCGACGAGTGGTGGAACGAGCTGGACGGCAAGAAGCGCCGGTAGCACCAAGGCGGACATGCCGACCGCGAGGGTGTCCACCGTCGGGAACCGGACGCGGACGCCGACCGGTCAGTAGACCAGTGCCTGCGTCTCGTCCCCGAGAGCCTCCTGCACGAAGACCTGCGCCCCGGCGATCCGTACGCCCTCGATGACGTCCTTCTCCGTGATGTCCCGGCGGGCCGCGCACTGGGTGCACAGGGTGACGCGGCCGCCGGCCAGGAGCGAGTCGAGCAGGTCGGGCAGTGGGGCGGCGTGCGGCAACTCGAACTCCGCGGCACGGCCCGGCAGCGCGAACCAGGCGCTCTCGCCGGTCAGCCACAGGGACACGTCCACGCCGCTGGCCACGGCCACCGCCGCCACCGTGAAGGCCTGCGAGCAGCGTTCGGGGGCGTCGGCCCCGGCCGTCACCTTGATCACGAGCTTCTTCGCCATGGCCGAATCGTAATCAACTCCCCTACAACCCCGGGTGCGGGCCGGGGGTCTCCTGTGCGCACGCATACGGAATACAGGCTTCACGTTCTGTGGGGGGACGTTTTGGAAGGATCCGAAGAGATACCAGGGGCGGCTGACGCGCCGGTCGTGCGGCCGCGACGCCGTGGGCGTACCGCGCTGCTGATCGCCGGTGCCGCCGTGCTCGGGCTCGTGGCCGGGACCTGCGCCGGTTACCTGGTCCAGGCCGACCGCGAGCCCACCAAGCTGCCCTCGCTCTCGCAGCCGAAGCTGACGCAGGCCGAGGGCGAGGCGCCCGAGCCGCTGTCGGCCGCGCGGGACCGGCGGGTGAGGACCGACGGTGACCTGCGCAAGCTGCTGCTGAAGAAGCCGCGCGGGGCAAAGAGCGCCGAGTGGCTGAGCGGTGCCGACGGCTGGATGGACCTGGCCGACTACGCGGGCACTTTCGAGGAGCCGGGCGCTGTCTTCGGCGAGCTGATCAGCGAGGAGTTCCGGCGCGCGGCCGTCGTCGGCTGGGAGGACGGCGACCAGACGGTGGAGATCCGGCTGGTCCAGTTCCGGCAGGAGGAGTCCACCGCGGCCGCCGACAGCACCGACGACTCCCAGTACTGGGCGGAGACCGAGGACGTCGACAGCTGGGTCGTTCCCGGCACCGAGGACGGCATGGCCTACGTCTACGCCGACCCCGAATCCGAGCCCGGCTATCTGCCGCTGTACTCGGCGGAGGCGTTCGCGTGGCGCGGTGACATCGCGATGCAGGTCTTCGCCTACGACACGAAGCCGATCACCAAGAAGACGATCATGAGCTTGGCCGAGCGGCAGATGGAGCGGCTGTGAGTGAGAACCAGACGGAGCCGGTCGGCACGGCGCGGGCGGTCGAACCCGCACCCGCGGCGCAGCCTGTGCCGGATGGTGCGCCCTCGGCGGCCCCGCCGGCCCCGCCCGCGCCCGCCAAGAAGCGCCTGCGCCTGCGCCGGGGCCGTGTCGCCGCCGTCGCCGGGGCCGTCCTGCTGGTGGGGGCCCTCGTCGCCGGAGTCGGCCACACCGTCGTCACCGTGCGGGACGCCGACCGGGACGCGGGAGCGCCGGTGTGGAAGTTCCCGGCGGACAAGGCCGGCGACGAGAAGGCGCCCAGCGCCTCGGGGCTGGCCGGGATGCTGGTGCCGTACGGCACCGACGGCTGGGTGCGAGGGCCGGACCTCGGCGAGTTCGGCTCGGACACGCAGCTCACCGGCGCCGAGGCGACGGCCCTGAACAAGGAGTCGCTGCGCGATCTGCCGCGCTCGCAGCGGCGGCAACTGGAGAAGCAGTCGAACCGGCTGCGCCTCAAGGGCATGGCGATGCGCAGCTACTTCAGCGCGTACGGCAGCGGGCTCCACCAGGATCTCGTCGCCGACATCTACTCGGTGAGCATCGTGCTCAGCCAGATGGAGAACCGCGCGGCCGTGCGGGACATGGCGACGTTCCAGACCGAGTTCTTCGACGCCCTGGACATCTTCCGCGAGGGCCCGAAGGTCAAGGGCCACAAGAACGCCAAGTGCTTCCTGACACCCAAGGAGGCCGCGGAGGACATCGACAGCATGTTCTGCTCCGCCTACGTGGGAGACGTCCTGGTCACCGCCACGGCGGACGGCGTCAGGCCACTCGACAGCAAGGGCGTCGCGATGCTCCTGAGCACCCAGCTCGACCGCATCGCCGAGCCGGGGGAGGCGGTATGACCGAGCACCAGCGACAGAACACCGAGCCGGGGACCCCCGCGCCGGACCTCACGTCCCCGGTCACCCCCGCGCCGTCCGTCCCCGCCCCGCAGCTCGCGACCGCTGAGCCGCAGGCGGTCGACTTGACCGCCCCGCCGCGGACAGCCGACCCGGCCGACCCGCACGCGGCCCACCCGCACGCACACCCGGCGCCCCCGCACGCGCCCCCGCCCCTCCCCGGTATGCCCCCGCTCCTCCCCCCACCCCCCGTCAAGAAGGACCGTCGCGTCCTGCGCGCCGTGCTTCGGTGGACCGCTGCCGTCGTCGTGTTCGCGGCGGTCGGGGCCGGGACGGCGTACGGGATCGCAGGGATGGAGCGGACCGATGTGCCGGGGCTGGCGACCGGGTCGGACGGGCGGTGGGAGTATCCGACGCTGCGCAAGCCGCCGTTGCCGTCCGGCAGCCCGGGGCCCTTCGCCGCGGACAACAAGGCCGAGACCCACCACGCCGACCTGCGCGCCCTCGTGCTGCCCGCGCCCGAGGGGGCCGAGGAGGACGCGGCGCTGCGCGGCGAGGACGGCTGGCTGCCCACCAAGGACTTCCTGGCGGAGTACGCCGAGAAGGACGAGCGCGAGGAGCTCCGGCAGAAGCTCGTCGACAGCGGGCTGCGCCACATCGCCGCCCGCGGCTGGACCACCCAGGACGGCACGCACACCCGCGTCTACCTGCTCCGCTTCGACACCGCCGCCGTCGTGGACGATCTGGTCACCGACCTCGCCCCGTACAGCGGACCGGCGTACAAGCTGCGCGGTACCGACGCCTCGGTCCTGGACAACGGCTTCGCCGAGGTCCCCTGGCCCGGAAAGTTCCCGCGCCTCGCCTACGACGAGTCCAAGCCGTACGGCACCGAGCAGGTCCGGCAGGCGTACGTGTCCGCCGGCGACGTCCTCGCCGTGGTCGTCCAGTCGCGCAAGGGCACCGCGAAGGCCGTGCCCTTCCAGCAGACGGTGACGTTGCAGAGCCAGCTGCTCGGCTGACCCCGCGAGGGCGTACCTCACACGGAGGGCCGGTCCCCGGCCGCGTAAGCTGGGGGCCGGCCCTGTGTATGTACCGCAACACCTCCGCTCAATCGAGGAGCACCCCGTGGAGATCTTCTTCGAAGCCCTGCTGGTCCTGGTCTGCGTCGGCGTGATCGCCTTCGCCGGGCTGACCGTGAAGAAGCTGTACCAGGGCCAGCGCTGACCGCCATCACCGACGTACGAGACTTCTGAGCTGCTCATGATCGAGATCCCGTCCGACCTCCACAAGGACCTCGTCCCCCTCGCCTTCCTGCTCGGCAACTGGGCGGGCGCGGGCGTGCACGACTTCCCCGACTCGGAGAAGTGCAACTTCGGTCAGGAGGTCACCTTCACACACGATGGCCGGGACTTCCTGGAGTACCAGTCCCACACCTGGGTGCTCGACAACGACGGCAACAAGGTCAGGGCGCTGGAGTCGGAGCACGGCTTCTGGCGCATCGACGCCGAGCGCAAGGTCGAGGTGACGATGGTCCGCAACGACGGCGTCGTCGAGGTCTGGTACGGCGAGCTCGCCGACAAGAAGCCGCAGATCGACCTGGTGACGGACGCGGTGGCCCGGACGGCCGCCTCCGGCCCCTACACCGGTGGCAAGCGGCTGTACGGCTACGTCAAGAGCGACCTGATGTGGGTCGGCGAGAAGCAGACCCCCGAGGTCGAGCTGCGCCCCTACATGTCGGCGCACCTGAAGAAGGTCGTCACCCCGGAGGAGGTCGAGCGCTGGGCCAAGGCCCTTCCGGACGACCTTCCGGACGACGGGATCGCCTTCTTCAAGTAGGCAGCCGTTCGAGTGGCTCTAGACTTTCCGGTGTGGTGAGCACCGACTGGAAGAGCGACCTCAGGCAGCGCGGCTATCGGCTGACGCCGCAGCGGCAACTCGTGCTCGAAGCCGTGGACACCCTTGAGCACGCGACCCCCGACGACATCCTCGTGGAAGTGAGGAAGACGGCGTCGGGGGTCAACATTTCCACCGTGTACCGGACCCTGGAGCTCCTGGAGGAACTCGGGCTCGTCAGCCACGCCCACCTCGGGCACGGCGCGCCGACGTATCACCTGGCGGACCGGCACCATCACATCCACCTCGTGTGCCGGGACTGCTCGGACGTGATCGAGGCCGATCTGTCGGTGGCCGCCGAGTTCACGGCCAAGCTGCGCGAGACCTTCGGGTTCGACACCGACATGAAACACTTCGCGATCTTCGGCCGGTGCCAGGAATGTGCGCTGAAGAGTTCAACTACCGAGTCGTAGGCTTAGTCGTATGAAAAGCCCCCTGCTGACCTTGCCCGGCGCCGTGCCCGCCGAGGGCGTGGACGAAGGCGTCGCCGCCCACTACGGCGATCTGTTCCGCGAGCAGCGCGCCCTCGCCGACGGCACCGGTTTCGTCGACCTCTCGCACCGCGGGGTCGTCACCGTCTCCGGCGAGGACCGGCTGAGCTGGCTGCATCTCCTGCTCACCCAGCACGTCACCGAGCTTCCCGCGGGCGAGGCCACCGAGGCGCTGATCCTCTCCGCCCATGGCCACATCGAGCACGCGCTGTACCTGGTGGACGACGGCGCCACGGTCTGGGCCCATGTCGAGCCCGGCACGCAGGACGCGCTGATCGCGTACCTGGAGTCGATGAAGTTCTTCTACCGGGTCGACGTCGCCGACCGGACCACCGACTTCGCGGTCGTCCACCTGCCCGCCGGGTCCATCGCCGAGGTGCCCGAGGGCGTCGTCGTACGCGAGACGGCGTACGGCCGTGATCTCTTCCTCCCGCGCGCGGACCTGGAGTCGTACGCCGCGAGGACGGGCCCGGCGGTCGGGATCCTGGCGCACGAGGCGCTGCGCGTGGAGAACCACCGCCCGCGCCTCGGCTTCGAGACCGACCACCGCACCATCCCGCACGAGCTGGGCTGGATCGACACCGCGGTGCATCTCCAGAAGGGGTGCTACCGCGGGCAGGAGACGGTGGCCCGGGTGCAGAACCTCGGCAAGCCGCCGCGTCGGCTGGTCTTCCTGCACCTGGACGGCAGCGAGGTCCATCTGCCGGCCCACGGCACCGAGATCCGGCTCGCGGACGAGGGGCCCGACGGGCGCCGGATCGGCTTCGTCACGACGTCCGTACGCCACCACGAGCTCGGCCCGGTCGCCCTCGCGCTGGTCAAGCGGAACGTGCCGGTGGACGCGCGGCTGGTGGCGGGGGAGACGGCGGCGGCGCAGGAGGTCGTGGTCGAGCCCTGACGGCCGGCACCGACGAGCGGAGTGACCGGCGGTGATCAGACCTCGATCAGCACCGTGAACGGACCGTCATTCGTCAAGGACACCCGCATACTGGCGCCGAACCGGCCCGTCGCCACCGTCGCGCCCAGCGCCCGGAGCTGGGCGACGACCTCGTCCACGAGCGGCTCGGCGACATCGCCGGGGGCGGCGGCGTTCCAGGTGGGGCGGCGGCCCTTGCGGGCGTCGCCGTAGAGGGTGAACTGGCTGATGACGAGGAGCGGGGCGTCGATGTCGCTGCACGACTTCTCGTCGTGCAGCATGCGGATCGACCAGAGCTTGCGGGCGAGTTGGGCCGCCTTCTCCTTGGTGTCCTCGTGTGTGACCCCGACGAGCACGCACAGCCCCTCGCCGGTGATCTCCCCGACCGTCTCGCCGTCCACGACGACACTCGCGCCGTCCACTCTCTGCACCACAGCTCGCATGCCGCCATCATGCCGTGGGCGGGGAAGTGCCTCGTAAGGGGCCTCTTTTTTGATCCTTAAGCCACCATCTGGGGCTGTTCGTGGGCACTCGGTCACATAGCGGCCACTTGGGATGGCACCATGCTTCCACACGCCGGTCGAGGGGACGGTAGAGGCACATGAGCACACCGAGTACCGGGCAGCCCCCTGGGGCTGTCGTGTTGAACCACGCGATCCAGTCGGCCGGTCTCCGGCCGCCCACCCAACGCACCGCCGACGATCCGGGCCCGGGCGCGGATCCGCGGCTGCCGGTGGAGCCGCCCGAGCACGACCTGACCGAGCTCAGCCTGGCGGAGCTGCGCACGCTGCGCAGGGACGCCCAGCGGGACGAGGCGGACCTGAGTTACGTACGGCGGCTGTTGCAGGGGCGGATCGACATCCTGCGGGCGGAGCTGGCACGGCGCTCCCCGGCGGGCGCGGCGTCCGTCGTGGAGCGTCTCCCGGAGATCCTGACCGACGCCCCGGCCCGCCACCGCTCCTCGGCCCGCCATGTGACGCTGGGCACCCCGCAGAGCGAGGAGTACCGGCGGCTGGCGGCGGAGATGCTCGCCGAGGTCGAGCTGTCGGACCTCCAGGCGCGTACGGATGTCGAGCTGAACACCGCGATGGGGCGGCTCGTGGGGTACGAGCAGCAGGTGTCGCGGCGCCGCCAGCGGCTGCAGCGGACGGCTGACGACGTCGGCGCGGAGATCACGCGCCGGTACCGCGACGGCGAGGCACAGGTGGACGACCTGCTCGTCTAGCCGACTCCGTCCACAGGCTGTGGACGGGCGGGCGGGCGCCCGCCGAGCCCAGGGCGCGGCGGGCAGTCAGGGCACGGTGGGGACGGGGGAAATCCCGGCGACACCCCCGTGCCCGTCCGCCTACCGTGGCCCCATGAGCCGTCCCGCACCCCGTATCGACGTCCGCTCGATCACCGAGGCCGACATTCCCGACTGGACCCGGGCGCTGAACACCGGCTTCCTGCGCACCCCCGACGTGTCCGAGCAGGAGGTCGCCGACCGCGCCTCCTACATCGTCCCGGCCCGTACCCTCGGCGCCTTCGACGCCGGACGCTGTGTCGCCACCTTCCGGTCGTTCCCGCAGGAGCTCACCGTGGTCGGCGGCGCGACCGTCCCCGCCGACGCCATCTCGAACGTCACCGTCACCCCCACCCACCGCCGCCGCGGCCTGCTCACCCGGATGATGACCCACGACCTGGCGGCCGCGAAGGACCGAGGTGACGTCGTCGCGACCCTGATCTCCGCCGAGTACCCGATCTACGGCCGCTACGGCTTCGGGCCCGCCACCTGGACGGCCCAGTGGACGATCGACGTCCCGCGCACCGGCCTCGACCCCAGGTGGGCCGGCCCCGACGACGGCGGCCGTGTCGACATCGTGGACGGGGCCGACGTACGCAAGATCGGCCCGGAGCTGCACGAGCGGATGCGGGGCGCCCAGCCGGGTGCCGTGGACCGGGACGAGCGCTGGTGGCAGGTCAGGACGGGCGTGCTGCGCCTGGACCGGGACCCGTGGACCGACCCCTACTTCGCCGTGTACCGCTCGGCGGGCGGCGAGGTCGAGGGGCTGGTGGCGTACACGGCGGACGACCACTGGAGCGACGGCAAGCAGCCGCTGGACACGGCGAGCGTCCAAGGGCTGATCGCCACGACCCCGGGTGCCGAGCGCGCCCTGTGGCACTACCTGTGCTCGATCGACTGGATCACCACGGTCAAGAGCGGCTGGCGGGCCCCCGACGACCTGCTGCCCTTCTACCTGCCCGATCCGCGCGCCGCCCGGGTCACGACGCTGGTGGACTGGTTGTGGGTGCGGATCCTGGATGTCGTACGGGCCATGGAGGCGCGGTCGTACGAGGGGCGGGGGGCGCTGGTGCTGGAGGTCGTGGACGAGGGTGGGCTGACGGGCGGGCGGTACCGGCTGGAGGTGTCCGCGGACGGGGCCACCTGTGCGCCGACGACGGCTGCCGCCGAACTCACCCTCGACGTCGCGGACTTGGCCCGGCTGTGGCTGGGCGACGAGTCCGCCGTGCGGCTTGCCGCGCTGGGGCGGGTGCGGGAAGGGCGAGCGGGCGCCGCCCGGGTGGCCGACGCCCTGCTGCGTACGTCCAGGCGGCCTTGGTGCCCGGACATCTTCTGAGGTCTCCTCTCCGCCGACGACGGGGGACTCATCCGTAGCGAGCTGTGCGGTTGTGGTTGTTGTTCGGTTGTGGCTGTGCGATCACGCTGTTCGGTTGTCGGTGTGAAGTTGTGGCTGTGCTGACCGGTCGGGCTCCCGGCTCCCCTCCGGGAGGGAGCCCGACCGGACGAACCTCTGGCGGCCAACCCTCGGGAAGTTTGACCATGTTGCTTAAGTTGGCGACCAACTTCACTGTAGTTATGACCGCTTGGACGCGTCTCATAACCACCATCCCGGGAACTGCCTAAAGATGGCGGGAAGTTGTAGTGTTTGGTCGTGGAGCCGAAACACGCCTCCGTCACTGGACGGAACAGGTCACAGCGGCCACAGAAGTCACATCGGGAGGTGGCCGACGAGCTGCGCGCCCGGATCACATCGGGTGAACTGCGGCCCGGCCAGCGCATGCCCACCCAGGCCAAGCTGGCCGACGAGTTCGGCGTCGAGCGCGGAGCCGTACGGCAGGCCCTGCGCATCCTTCAGTCGGAGCATCTGCTCACCAACGTGTCCAAAGGGGCCCCGGCGACCGTCGCCCCCGACCTCGGCAGGGCGCTGACCGGCGCCGGAGCCCCACCGCAGCCCACCATGGTGGCCCTCGCCCCGCGTATCGCGGCCGCCTTCGCCGCCCCGCACGTCGAGATCGACGCCCTGTGTCTGACCTCGGTCTCCCTCACGCTCGCCATCGGCGAACCGCTCCGCCAGATCCACGCCGGACAGCTGAAACCGGCCAAGGTCGACGTCCGCGTCCTGCTGCCGAGCCGCGACATCTCGCTCGCCTTCCCGACGCCGGTGGACTCCTCGGCCGACGACGCCGACGAACGGCTGCGCCGGCGCTGGCTGGCCCAGCGCAACGCCCAGGGACAGGTGCTCCGGCACAACCTGCTGGCGCTGCGCTCGACGCACGGTATCGACGTGCGGGTCAGCTTCCGCGCGCTGCCGTTCACGCCGCCGGTGAAGCTGTACCTGCTCAACAGCACGGAGGCGCTTTTCGCCTACTACACACTGACACGCAGCGAGGTGGAGATCGACCACCAGCACCTGGAGATGTACGACGCCCCGGGCATCCAGTCGACGCTGTTCGCCTTCGAGCAGGGGGCGGGGCTGCGGGACACGACCTTCGTGGAGCAGTCGCACGTGTGGTTCAACGCGCTGTGGGAGACGATCAGTTCGGAGCTTGTGCTCACGAGCTGAACGTCTCCCACAGGGGTTGACCTGTGCTTTTGTTGCTCTTGTGGTGCGCATGGCTCATAGGGCGGGCCCCGAGACCAACAGCGCGAGGACGACGGCGCCGATCGAGCTGACGGCCGGGCTCTTGGCCTTGATGCCTATGGTGAGCAGCAGCAGGCCGATCACGCCGGTGGCTCCGTACTTCCATTGGAGGGTCTGCTCGACGCCGACGACGAAGACAGCGGAGAGGAGTGCGAGGACGGGCATCGGTGTTTCCCCCTTCGGGCTCCTGGGGATGGAAGGATTACTTCCACCAACTCAACCAACTTGGCGCCAACTCTTACTAAGTAGTCCCCACTTGGCCCCTACTTTGAAACAAGCTGCGAACAACTCCCCTTGGTTAGGTAGGAGTTGTAGCGTTTGGTCGTGACTCAGGAGAACGTGGCAGTGAACGGCAGCAGGAGACTCTCTCCCCAGGAGATCGCCGACATCCTGCGGGAACGGATCCGCGTCGGAGACCTCAAGGCCGGTGACCGCCTGCCCACCCAGGCCGAGCTGGCCGAGGAGTTCGGCGTGGAGCGAGGCACCGTACGCCAGGCCCTGCGCGCGCTCCAGGAGGACGGCCTCCTCACCAACGTCAGCAAGGGCAGCCCGCCGCGGATCGCCCTGCCGCCCCCCACCCGGGGCGCCCCCCAGCCGACGATGGTCAGCCTGGCCCCGCGTCTGACGGAGGCCTTCGGCGCGCCGCAGGTCCGTGTGGACGTCGTGTGCCACACCTCCGAGACCCTGATGCTGGCCCTCGGCGAGCCGCTGCGGCTGATCCACGAGGGCTCCATCCGCCCCCAGGCGATCGACGTCCGGATACTGCTGCCGTCCCGGGACATCCATCTCGCCTTCCCGGTGCTGGTCGAGGGGCGGGGCGACGACGACCCCGTGCACCAGCGCTGGCTGGCCATGCGCAACGCGCAGGCCCAGGTGCTGCGCCACAACCTCCTGGCCATCCGCTCCACCCACGGCGTGGACGTCCATGTCACCTTCCGCGCGCTGCCGTTCACCCCGCCGATGAAGCTGTACCTGCTCAACGGCGACGAGGCGCTCATCGGCTACTACGTCCTCACCGAACGCCAGGAGGAGTACGAGAGCCAGACGCTGGACATGTACGACGCCCTCGGCTCCCAGTCCCTCCTCTTCTCCTTCGTACGACGGGCCGGACAGCGCGACGCCGCGTTCGTGGAGGAATCCCAGAAGTGGTTCGACGCCCTCTGGGCAACCATCAGCACGGACCTGACACTCTCCTAGTGACTTCTGATACGACGCAGACTGAACCGGTGACCGCCAAGACCGAGAACGACACGCAGCGGCTCCGGGAACTGATCACCCGCCCCCGCATCGTGCTCTGGGACTTCGACGGGCCCATCTGCCGGCTGTTCGCCGGGCACTCGGCGGAGCGGGTGGCCACCGACCTGGTCGAGTGGCTGGAGGGGCGGGGGTTGCACGGCCTGCTGACGGAGGCCGAACGGGAGTCGCTGGACCCGCATGTCGTCCTGCGCGCCGTCGACCGCCGGCACCCGGGCAGCGACCTGGTGGCGGAGCTGGAGGAACGTCTCACCCAGGAGGAGCTCCGGGCGACCTCCTCCGCGATGCCCACGGCGTACGCCGACCCGCTGATACGCACCTGGACGGCGGTCGGAGCCCGGCTGGCCATCGCCACCAACAACTCCCCCCGGGTGGTCCGCAGGTACCTGGACAGCCGCGGGCTGCTCTCCTGCTTCCACCCCCACCTCTACGGCCGCACCCAGAACCTCCACCAGCTCAAACCGGACCCGCACTGCCTCAACCGGGCCCTGAGCGCCATGGGCGCCGCTCCCCCGTCCGCCCTGATGATCGGCGACACGCCCTCGGACCTCGCCGCCGCCAACCGCGCCGGCGTCCCCTTCCTGGGCTACGCGCGTAACGCGCGCAAGGAGAAGCTGCTGCGGGCGGCGGGGGCCACGGTCGTCGTGGAGTCGCTGGGGTCGGTACTGACCCTGGTCCGGGCTCAGGCCTGAATCATCAGCAGCGCGAACACCACGGCGGCCCCGACCGCCAGGCCGGCCCGCCGCGCCCGTAAGCCGACCCCGACCGCGAAGAGGAGCACCACACCGACGACGCCGAGCCGCGTCTCCGCCTCCATGCCCAGGAAGAGTTCGAAGAGTCCCCGGGCGACCTGAAGCTGGAACATAGCCCCACCCACCTTCCGCTTTCCTGCAACTCCGCAACCATCCGTCCAATTGGACGGCTTGGCCTGTGACTGGTCTGCCCTGCCGTAGAGATCCCCTAACCAACTGGCCTGAATGGCAGGCGGGTTGACCGGCGGCTGGTTTGCCGGTGGACGGAAAGCGGTACGGTCCACACGTGGAGGCACAGCAGAGCGGCGACGGCGGCATCAGGGAGTTCCAGCGGGTCGCCCACGAGTTGCGCGCCCGAATGACCGACGGCCCCTACACGCTGGGCTCCTTCCTGCCGTCCCAGCGCGACCTGGCCGAGGAGTTCGGAGTCTCCCGGGACACCGTCCAGCGGGCCCTGCGGGAGCTCGTCGACGAGGGCTGGATCGAATCGCGGCAGGGCAGCGGCTCGAAGGTGATCAAGACCCAGCGCATACAGTCCTCGACTCCCAAGGCCACCAGGTCGCGCCGGGGCATCACGCTCGAGTCCCTCATCGGCGAGGCCTTCGAGCAGCCCGAAGTCACCCTGGACGTCTACACGTTGACATCGGAGTCCCTGTACTGGCGTATCCAGCAGCAGGCCGACCGGATCCGCGGCCGCTCCATCAGCCCGCGGCGGATCGGTCTGCGCATGCTCCTGCCCGCCGAGACGAAGACCCTGCCGTATCCGCGCGTCAAGGACGACCCCGACGACACCCGTCTGCGCGAGCGACTGCACGACATCACGGAGCGCCACACGAAGTCGCTGCGGGAGTCGCTGGGCGCCCTCAAGACCGAGGGGTGGGTGCCGTCGGTGGATGTCGAGATCCGCCGGGCGCCGCTGCCCCCCGCCTTCAAGCTCTACCTGTTCAACGGCGCCGAAGCGCTGCACGGGCCGTACGAGGTCATCGAGCGGAAGATCGAGCTGGAACCCGGCGAGGAGATCACCGCGCTCGATGTGCTGGGTCTCGGGGCCACGCTCACGCACCACGTGAAGGACGAGGAGCCGAACTCGTCCGGGACGGTGTTCGTGGAGAGCATGCAGAAGTGGTTCGACTCGGTCTGGGATCTGCTGTCCGAGTAGCGGAATGGCTGCCCACAGCGTGCTGCTAGCATGCCCGCACCGATTGAGCAACCGTTCCCGTTCGCGCGTATGTGATGGCGAACAAGCCAGACGTCGAGCGGCCCCCGAAGACTTCGTGCAGGAGAGTGGCGAACCACCCCCAGCGGCCACTCGCGCCTCGCCATGTCGTGCGGGGCAGAGCATCACGTGTTAACCGTTTGGCATACCGTCCTCGTTTCACCCTCACCCGGAGCGGCCAGTGGGCGCACCACCCCTTCCCCGTCCCGTGCACGGGGGGCGCGCCACGCCCGACGACGTCATCTGGGAGTTCGTGGCGCAGGCCGAGACGCAGGGCCAGGCGAGCAGCGGGCACCACAACCGGAACTACGTGCTGCCGCTCACGGAAGACGTGGCCTGGCACATGGGGCGCGAGGCCGGCACGTCCGTGACCGTGCGGGTCAGACGCGCCGACGCGCTGCCCGTCGTGATCAGGACCTGGAACGACGAGGCGCAGATCCTCGACGCCATCCGGGGGGTCCTGCCCCACGTACCGGAGTGCCTCCACAAAGGGGACCGCTTCTCGATCCACAGCTATGTGGAAGGCATGCCGCTGTCCAGCGTCTGCGGAAACGGCAAACCCGTGGACACCCTGCTCGTCAGGGCCCTGGCCGGCCTGCTCGCCCAGATGGCCCAGGTGCGCCGGGGCGCGCTACCGCCCCTGCCGGCGGTATGGCCGCGCAACGACATGGACAGCCAGGGGTTTCTCCAGACGCTGGCGCGCCTCGCCGACCGGCAGATCCGGCAGCCCAATTGGCAGGTGTTCGGTGGGCTGTTCGCGGCGCTCGGCATCCCTGAGGACGCGCTGATCCGGCTCGCCGAGCGGGTGCCCGCCATGGCCCGGCGGCCGTACAGCCTGCTGCACGCGGACCTGCACCGGGACAACCTGATCGTCTCCTACGCCGGTGACCCGCCCCTGATCTGCGTCGACTGGGAGCTGGCGACCTACGGCGACCCCCTGCACGACCTGGCGACGCACCTGGTGCGCATGCGGTACCCGTCCCACCAGTGGGCGGAAGTCGTCGACGCCTGGGCCGGGGCCATGCAGGAGATCCGGCCGGCGGCCGTCAACGGGCTGGGCAAGGACCTGCCCCGGTACGTCGCCTTCGAGCGGGCGCAGTCGGTCTACCCGGACGTCATGCGCGCCGCGCGGTCGCTGGAGGAACCGTTCACTCAGAAGCGGCTCGACGAGGCGACGGCGGAGGTGCGCCGCGCTCTGGAGGCGGCGGCGGAACCGCTGCGCCTGGGGAGCGTCCCGGGCAAGCACGAAATCGAGCGGGCCCTCTTCCGGTGGCTGGCATCGCGCAGCCACGGCGGTATCAACGGCCGTGCCTGGGTCAGGAAGGCCTTCACCTGGAGGCCCGACCGGCGGCTCGGCGCTCGGGTCGACTTTCCCGCCTCGGCCGTGCGCAAGGCCCTGCTGGTGGAGGGTGCCGCCCCGGCGGACCGGGTGTTCAAGGGGACCGCGCACCTCAACACGGTCGTCACGGTGCCGGGCGTCGACTTCCCCGTGGTCGTGCGGCGCAGGCTGCCCGACGTCTGCCGTCGGGAGCCCAGCTTTCTCAGCGAGCACGCCGTGCTCCGCGCGATCGAGGAGGCACCCGTCGAGGTGGCGGCGCCGAGAGCGCTCGCGCTGGGGGTGAGCTACGCGAACGATCTGGGGGTGAGCTACGCGAACGACCCGTTCGCCATTCACACCTACGTCGGATCGCGCGACAAACCTCCCAGCCACCCGGTGCACGGTCTGCTCCCGCACGAGGCGGACGGGCTCGTCGACCAGCTCTCCGCGCTGACACAGGTGGACTACAAGCAAGTCGACCCGACCGCCGGGGAAGGCGGCTTCTTCGCGTGGCTGATGAGCCAACTGGTGGAGCTGGTCAGGGACTTGCCCAAGGAGTCGCAGCAGTTGGCCCGCTTCCTGGGGCTCCCCGACGCGGGGCGTCTGGAGCAGATCCTGTCCTGCCACCGGGTCGGCCACCGCAAGCCCTCGCTGCTGCACGGCGACCTGAACCCGTGGAACCTCGTGCGCCGGGACGACCGCCTGGCGGTGACCATCATCGACTGGGAGATGGCGGTGGTCGGCGACCCCCTCTACGACCTGGTCCGGCACATGCACCTCACCCCGACCCGGCCGGAGATCCGGGACCGCATGTTCCGGCGCTGGGAGCGCGGGCTGCCGGGCGAGTTCACCAGGGACTGGCAACTGGACTGGCGGGTCTACCGGGGCATCGAGACCGTGCGGTCCGCCTACGTCGACCTGGACCGCCTGGTCACCGGCGTGAGCATGGACGCTCCCAACGTGCGCCGGGCGGTGGACTCGTACCCGATGACCCTGGCCGCGGCCACCGCCTTCCTCGGGCTCCCCGTCCGCCCGACGGCGAACCCCTATCTTGCCCGCGCTCTCGCCTAGGGGGACCATGACCTCACCCAAAGGCGGTACGTCCACGGGCATATGACGGTCCGCCGGGCGTCGCGACGTGGAGGTGAGTCGGGGATGCCCGAGCGGGGGAACGGATCGGCCGAGGGCGGGTTCGGGCAGTGGCTGAGGCGACATCAGGACCGTTTCGAGCCGGTGGTGACCCGGGTCCTGCTGATCGGCATCTTCGTCACCGGGCTGACCGCGCAGTTCGTCAAACCGGTCGGTGACGCCCTCCAGGGCAAGGCGTTCCTCGGCGGCGCCCTGCTCAGCCTGGTCGGCTACGTGCTGTACGACGCGGTCCGGGAGCTGTCCTCGTCGGTGCGGGTGCCGTCGCGCGCCCTCGTGAACTCGAGCCAGCTCGGCGGTTTCGTCAGCGAGGCCTTCCAGGCCCGGCGGGTGGAGATCAGTTTCCTCGGCTACACCGGCGAGACCCTCTACAACGAGCTGTACCACCGCCTGGAGGGCCTCTTCGACAATCCGGGGCCCACCCGGCACGTCTCGGTGCGGATGCTCGTACCGGACTTCGGGCAGCCGATGACCGTCCCCTCGAAGGTCGGCGACGACGGCCGTCCGGTGGACGACGAGGCATTCCGGTCGCGCATGATCCGGCGCTGTCAGGAGTACGACGACATCCTGGCGGACCTCGCCGGGCGGCTCACCGCCACCGGGAGGCTGACCGTTCGGTGCGAGTACCGCTGCTATCCCGGCATACCGCGCGACAAGATCTGCATCTTCAACCGCGTCCAGGTGCTGCACGGTCTGTACGACCTGTCGGCGCGGATGCGGCTGCGCGAGACGGGTCCGGAGTTCTACGACCCCAAGGGCTACCGGACCGACCTCAACGTGTGGTCCCGGGAGGGCACGGCTGCCGCCGAGGCGGCCGTTTCCACGTGGATCAAGCACTTCGACGACCTTTGGTCGCTGGCGAGGCGACCGGACTGGCCGCAGCGGGCGGCTGCCTGAGGTCACCGCTCCCGGCGCGGCCGCGCGTAGGCTCACCGCCATGAGCGAGACCGGCACGAACGAGACGGGCACGAACGAGACGGGCGCCCCGAGCGAGGTCGGGCTGCGTGAGCGCAAGAAGCGGCGGATGTACCGGACCGTGTCGGACACCGCCATCCGCCTCTTCCTTCAGAGGGGCTTCGACGCCGTCTCCGTCGCCGAGGTGGCCGCCGCCGCCGAGATCTCCAAGCCGACGCTCTTTCGGTACTTCCCGGCGAAGGAGGATCTCGTCCTGTACAGGATCGCCGACCACGAGGGCGAGGCCGCGCGGGTCGTGCGGCAGGGGCCCTCGCCCGTGAGGGCGCTGCGGCGGCACTTTCTCGACGGACTGGAGCGGTGCGACCCGATCACCGGGCTCAACGAGGATCCCGAGGTGCTCGCCTTCCACGCGCTGCTGTACGGGACTCCCGCCCTGGTCGCCCGCCTGTACGCGCACCTGGAGCGGTCGGAGGCCGCTCTCGCGGAGGCGCTGGGCGGGGATCTCGACGCGCGGCTGGCCGCCGGGCAGATCGTCGCCGTGCAGCGGATCCTGGCCCAGGAGAACTGGCGGCGGATCGCGGCGGGGGAGCGGGTGGCCGAGGTGAAACGCGATGCCGTGGCGGCGGCCGAGCGGGCGTTCGGGGCGTTGGAGGCGAGGGTGCCGGGGCCGGCGGTTTTGTGAGGCTGGGTAAAAAATTTAACTCGGTTACGTTATTTCGGTACGCTCCATGGAATGACGTCACTGCACCGTGAGCTCGCCCGGGAACGCGCCCACCACGACCGCTGCCGCACCGCCCTCACCGCCCTCGTCGAGGGCGCCCAGGAACACGTCGTCACCGGCGAGGACGTCTCCGCCTCCGGCGCCGACGCCGAGGTGCTCGGGTACCGGTTGCGCAGCCGGGCCAAGGAGATGCGCGAGCTGCCCGAAGGGCCGTTGTTCTTCGGGCGGTTGGAGTTCGCCGACACAGAGCGGCAGGCGCTGCACATCGGACGGCTGCGCATCAACGAGCACCCGGCCGACCCGCCCCTCGTCGTCGACTGGCGTGCCCCCGCCTCCCGCGCCTTCTACCAGGCATCCGTCCACGACCCGCAGGGCGTCGCCGTACGGCGAAGGTTCGGCTGGGCGCCCGGCAGCCGCGGGGACTCCGCCGACCTCACCGGCCTGGAGGACGAGCACCTCGACCGGGGCGAGTCCCGGGCGAGCGAGATCGTCGCCCGGGAGATCGAGCGCCCCCGTGTCGGGCCGATGCGGGACATCGCGGCCACCATCCAGCCCGAGCAGGACGATCTCGTACGGGGCGACCTCGGCGTCTCCGTCTGTGTGCAGGGCGCTCCGGGCACCGGCAAGACCGCCGTCGGCCTGCACCGCGCCGCCTACCTGCTCTACACCCACCCGCAGCGCATCCAGCGCGGCGGCCTGCTGATCCTCGGTCCCCACCGCACCTTCCTGACGTACATCTCCCAGGTGCTGCCCGCCCTCGGCGAGACCGGTGTACGCCAGTGCACGCTGCGGGACGAGATCGCCCGGCATCCGGTCGCCGGAACCGACGACGAGCGGGCCGCCGGCCTGAAGCACGACGTGCGGATGGCACAGGTCCTGCGGCGG
Organism: Streptomyces sp. NPDC006385; assembly: GCF_040612485.1. Taxonomy (NCBI): domain Bacteria; kingdom Bacillati; phylum Actinomycetota; class Actinomycetes; order Kitasatosporales; family Streptomycetaceae; genus Streptomyces; species Streptomyces sp. NPDC006385. The sequence continues at coordinate 24,032 of NZ_JBEXQG010000040.1, read as the reverse complement.
GCGCTGTACGCGGGGGTGGGCGCCGAGGGTGCCGACGCCGTCGTGGTGCCCGACGGCTCCTACCGGTGGCGGGTCCCGGAGGACGAGCTGCTGCGGATCGTGGAGGGGGTGCGGGGCGAGGAGCCGCCGTACGCCGTCGGGCGGGAGCGGGTGCGGACGCGGGTGGTACGGCACATCCAGGCCCAGGCGGAGCGGCGTGCCGGTCCGCGGAGCAACGCCTGGGTGCGGAGGATCTCGCGGGCGCGGGCGGTCGGGGCGTACGTCGACGCCGTGTGGCCGCGGGTCCGGCCCGAGGAGGTCGTGACCCAGCTCCTCAGCGATCCCGCCCTGTTGGAGCAGTCCGCCCGGGGACTGCTCGATGCCGACGAGCAGAAGGCGCTGCTGTGGGCGAAGCCGCCCCGGTCGTGGAAGTCGGCACGCTGGTCGGCCGCCGACCTCGTGCTGCTGGACGAGGTGGCCGGGCTCATCGAGCATCCGCAGGGGTACGGCCATGTCGTCGTCGACGAGGCGCAGGACCTGTCGCCGATGGAGTGCCGGGCGATCGCGCGCCGGGCGCCCTTCGGGTCGCTGACCGTACTCGGGGATCTGGCGCAGGGGACGACGCCCTGGGCCGCGCGGTCGTGGGAGACGGTGCTGCGGCATCTGGGGAAGCCGGACGCGGTGGTCGTACCGCTCACGACGGGGTTCCGGGTGCCCGGGGCGGTGCTGTCGCTGGCCAACCGGCTGCTGGAGCGGCTCGATGTGGAGGTGCCGGCGGCTCGTTCGCTGCGGGGCGGCGGGGAGGTGCGGTTCCGGGAGGCCGGCGGCGATCTGCCGGGGGCGGTCGTGGGCGCGGTACGGGACGCGCTGGCCCGGCAGGGGTCCGTGGGGGTCGTCGCCGCCGACGGGGACGTGGCGCGGGTGCGGGAGGCGCTGGGGGCGGCCGGGATCGAGGCGGGGGGCGCGGACGACCTGGGGGCGCGGGTGGCGGTCGTGCCGGCCAGTGTGGTGAAGGGGCTGGAGTACGACCATGTCGTCGCCGTGGAGCCGGCGGCGATCGTGGCGGCGGAGGAGCGGGGGTTGCAGCGGCTGTATGTGGTGGTGACGCGGGCGGTGGCGGGGCTGGAGGTGGTGCATGGGAGGCCGCTGCCGTGGTGAGGGACCGCGCGACCTCCCGCGCGTCGCTACGCCGCGTCCAGGAGGGGGATCAACTGTTCTTCCTCGTACGCCAGATGCGCCTCCAGTTCCGCCGTCAGGCGCTCCACCTCGGCGCGGGCGGCAACCGGATCCGCGTCCTCGGCGGACACGACCCGGCGCAGGTCCTCGACGAGCTCGGCGATCCGCTCGTGCTCCTCACCCAGCCGGGCCAGCGTGGGCGCGAACTGCGGGAAGCGGTCGGCCAGGACCGGGAACATGCCCAGGTCCTCGCCGGTGTGGTGGTTGTGCAGGCCGGCGCAGAAGGTCAGGCAGTTGACGCGGAGCTGGGCGCCGAGAGTCGTACCGCGGCCGTTGCCCATCTCCTCGCGTATCAGGGCGAGTTCGCGGCGGAAGGCGTCGTGGACGACCTTGATGGCCTCGCCCATGGAGGAGGCGTTGATGTTCGGCGGGCCACCCTGGGCGATCTCGTGCAGGGCCACGACGGGGATCACCCGGTCCGTCTTCTCCTGGTACTCCGCCCAGCCCGGGTCCGCCTCCACGGCCCGCGCGAACGCCCGGTCGCGCTCGTCGCCTTCGAGCACGACCGCTCGCGCCTCGTAGGTGAAGGCGCCGCTCTCGACGGTGACCTGGGGGTTCGCGACGAGGTTGTGGAACCACGCCGGGTGCTTGTCGGCGCCGGCGGCCGAGGCGATGACCAGGACGCGGTCGCCGCCGTCGGGGAGGTAGCCGACGGGGGTGGTGTGCGGGCGGCCGGTGCGGGCGCCGGTGGTGGTGAGCAGGAGGAGCCGGGCACCTTCGAAGTAGCCGCCCACGCGCCCCTTGTGGGCGCGGAACTCGTCGATCACCTGTTGATTGAAGTCGTTGGGCATTCTCTCTCTTTCTCTGTCGCTGGTTTCCGTACGGAGGGAAGGCGAAGAGAAAGAGGCGGGCTCCTGGCCCGCCGCCGCGACCTCAATCAGAGGCCGGGCAACACCCAACTCGCTCACGGCACAAGGCCGACCCGGCAGTCATGGGGCAGACGGTACCGTCCGTCCCATGACGACCGCCACGGAATTCCAGGAGATCCCCACGACCACGCTCGCCGACCTGCTGGGGCGCGGGCAGGTGATGGACCTCGGCATCCGGCCGCTCTGGGGCCCGGTCCCGCGCGTCGCGGGCCCGGCGTACACGGTGTCGTGCCCGCCCGGCGACAACCTCATGCTGCACGCGGCCGTCCACCGGGCGCCGGCCGGCTCGGTCGTGGTGGTGGAGTCGGGCGATCGCGACTACGCCCTGGCCGGCGGGAACGTCTGCGCCGTGGCCCGGCGTCGCGGAATCGCCGCGTTCGTCGCCGACGGGGTGATCAGGGACCTGGCAGAGGTGCGGGAGGCGGGCTTCCCGGTGTTCGCGCGGGGCGTCATCCCGATCCCGGGCACCAAGGCGGCCGTACGGCCGCTGAACGAGCGGGTGCGGTGCGGGGGCGTGGCGGTCGACGCCGGGGACGTCGTGGTGGCCGACGAGGAGGGCGTCGTGGTCGTCCCCGCCGCCCGCCGGGAGGAGATCCTCGCGGCGGCGCGGGCCAGGCTGGCCAAAGAGGCGGCCGAGTCCCTCGACGCGTGGGAGGCCGCGCACCGGGCCCGGATCGACGAGATCCTGGCCGAGGGCGGGTTCGAGGGCTGAGCCGCGTGCCCCCGATCCTCGTCTTCCTGGACGTCGACGGAACCGTGGTCCCGTTCGGGGCGGACCGCCCGTACCCGGTGTACGAGGCGGCCTCCCCGCTCCCGGAGGCGGTCGCCCACCCCCTGCTCTCCCGCGTCGACCCCGCCCTCGGCGCCCGCTTGGCCGCTCTCGCCGCGCTCGGCTGTGAGCTGGTGTGGGCCACGACCTGGCTGGACGACGCGAACGCGTGCCTCGCTCCCTGGCTCGGGCTGCCCCCGCTGCCGCTGGTGGACTGGCCGGAGGAGGACGAGGAGCCCCGGCTCGGGCGCCGTGGCCCGCACTGGAAGACGCGGCCCCTCGTGGCGTGGGCCGCGGGGCGCCCCTTCGTCTGGGTCGACGACGAGATCACCGACGCCGACCAGGCATGGGTGTCCGGCCACCACCCCGCGCCCGCCCTCCTCCACCGGGTCGACCACCGCTACGGCCTCACCGACCGGGACTTCGCCGTCCTGGAGGAGTGGGTCACCGCAGGTGGCGGCCCAGCAGCTCGGTGACCCGCGTGATCCCGTCCGTACCGTGCCCGAGGGCGATGACGCGGCGGGCCTGCCCCTCGGCCGCGCGCATGACGGCGGCCTCGATGCCGTGGGACTCGGAGGCCTCGATGATGTGGGCCATGGAGGAGGCGCCGGAGGTGATCGGGTTGAGTTCGCCGGAGTAGGTGGCGTCGTCGACGTCGCGGGCGAACTCCTCGAACAGCGGCGGCAGGATCGCGCCGATGCCCTGCGCGAAGGGGGTGAGCTCCCGCGCCGTGATGCCCTCGGCGCGCGCCACGGCCAGGGCGTGCGCGTAGCCCGCCATCGCGGTCCAGAAGATGTCGAGCAGGGCGATGTCGTACGCGGCGGCCCGGCCGATGTCCTCGCCGAGGTGGGTGTGGGCGCCGCCCAGCGCGTCGAGGACCGCCCGGTGCTCGCCGTACAGCTCCGCGGAGCCACTGTGGATGAACACCGCGTCCGGCGTGCCGATCGTCGTCGTCGGCGTCATGATCGCGCCGTCCAGATACCGGATCCCGTGCGCGTCCGCCCAACCGGCCGTGTCCCGGGCGCGGCGCGGGGTGTCGGCGGTCAGGTTGACGACCGTACGGCCCTTGAGCGCGGCGGCGACCGCGTCCTGCCGCAGGACGGCGTCGACGGCGTCGTAGTTCACCACGCACACCACCGTCAGCGCACTGGCGGCGACCGCCTCCGCCGGGGACGCGGCCGACGTGGCACCGCGGTCGACGAGCTCCCGGTCCCGGCCCGGGGTGCGGTTCCAGACGGTGACCCGCAGCCCCGCGTCCAGGAACGCGGCGGCCAGGGCCCGGCCCATCGGACCGAGACCGAGGACGGTGACGGCGGACTCGTCGGCATGAGTGGACATGACTCAACTCCCTGTAGGGTGACGCTGATTGCTGACAAAAGGGGTGGGGTGGGTTGGGGTGGGGATATGACGCATCGACGCCATGACCCGAACGTGTGCGGGGTGACCGCGGCGATCTCCGTGATCGACGGCAAGTGGAAGACGTCGCTGCTGTGGCGGCTGGAGGACGGCCCGCACCGCCCGGCCGAACTGCGCCGCCGGCTGCCGGGGCTCAGCGAGAAGGTGCTGACCCAGGCGTTGCGGGAGATGGAGGCGGACGGACTGGTGCACCGGGAGGTCTACGACGTCCTGCCGCTGAAGACGGTGTACTCCCTGACCGACTTCGGCCGCGACCTCGCCGAGGCCCTCGCCCCGCTCTCCGACTGGGGGCATCGCCGCCTGGAGCGGCTCGCGGAGAGCCGGTCGGCCTGACCTGCGTGGTCACCCCCTTCTGGCGTGGGTCCGGCCTGCGCCGTGGATCCGGTCCGGCGGCGGTCGGGTGCCTCGTCGATCACCCGCATCCAGGTTCTGATGTTCGTCGGTCGCTGCCAAGTACCCACAAAAAAGTGGGTACCGGGCAGCTCCGGTGTGGAGGGGGCCGGGCGTCCGTGGGCGAGAACCGTTTGAGGAGAAGTAGTGCTGCACCTGCCCCATGGAGACGCCTGCTTCCTCCTTGGGGCGCAGAGGGGCAATCCGCCCGCTGCTCGACCACGACAACGCCGGCCTGCTCGGCTGGCTGCCAGGCGGATTCGCGGCCGGCCTCACCGTCTACGTTCTTGCCGTGGTGATCGGCGCAGTTCTTGCGGGCATTCTTGAGTCTCCTGTAAGGGGAGACGCGAGGCTGCAGGCATGGACGGCGACACGCTTTTCACGATCGGCGACCTGGCCCGGCGTACCGGGCTGACGGTCAAGACCATTCGGTTCTACTCCGACTCCGGGATCGTGCCGCCGACAGACCGCAGCCCGGCTGGCTACCGGCTCTATGACATCGGCGCGTCGGCGCGTCTGGACCTGGTGCGTACCCTGCGTGACCTTGGGCTCGACCTTGCCGTCATCCGGCAGGTGCTGGACCGGGAGGTCTCGGTGCCCCAGGTCGCGGCCGCACACGCCGACGCCTTGGAGGTACAGATCCGCACCCTGCGACTGCGACGTGCGGTGCTGCGCGCGGTGGCCAGACGAGGCTCCACCCCTGAGGAAATGGACCTGATGCACAAGCTTGCCAAGCTTTCCGACGACGAACGCCGGCGTCTCATCACCGACTTCATCGATGACACCTTCGGCGGGCTCGACGCCAATGCCGAGTTCGTGGACATGATGCGCTCGGCCATGCCCGACCTGCCGGATGACCCCGAACCCGATCAGGTCGACGCCTGGGTGGAACTCGCCGAGCTTGCCCAGGACTGCGACTTCCGCGCCGCCGTCCGCCGCATGGCGGAGTACCAGGCAGCCGAGCGCGCCCGCGGCGATGCCACCGGCCTGCACCATGACCTCACCGAAACCGTTCGCGACAGCGTCGGCCGGGCGCTCGACGCCGGCATCGCCCCCGCTTCCGCCGAGGCCACCCCCATCGTCGACGCCCTTACCGCCCGCTACGCGCAAACCTTCAGCCGCGCCGACGACGCCGACCTGCGCCACTGGTTGCTGACACGCCTGGAGATCGCCGGTGACCCCCGCGCGGAACGCTACTGGCACCTGCTCGCCGTCATCAACGGATGGCCCGTCCCGCCCAGCCTGGCGCCGGTGCTCACCTGGTTCACAGCAGCCTTGCGCGCCCGCAGCGGGCAGTAGCCCCGCGCCTGGCGGCCGGCCCGGTCCTCGCGGCTTCGACCACGCCGCGAGGTCTCGGGGCGTTCGACGGGGTGACCACCCTCGCAGCGCTCCGGCGCGGACGGGGGCCCGCCCACGGCACCGTCGATGTCCCGCTCAACCGTAGGCAGCCGCCTCCAGGGTGCTCATCGCGGAAGTCCACTGGTCGGCGCGGAGGTGCAGGGCCCGCCGAGGCCCGGCGGCAAGAAGTCGGGGAACCTTCCCCGCTTGCAAGTCCTCTTCCCCGCCTCCCCGGGGACATCGCCGAGCTCACCAGTCTGCTCGCGCCCGGCGACGCCCGAAGTTTGCGGCGGTCAGGCCGTATTGGAGCGTGTCGAGGTGATCACGACGGATGTGTAGGGCATGGTGGCGTGGCCGCCGAGCCTGTCGATCGCGGTCCCGGCGCTGTCCAGGACCTTCGCCAACTTGTCTGCGGGGAGTTGGGTGAGGCCGCCGAAGGTGGGGAGCTGGTCGAGCCACTCCTCTCGGGAGTAGGTGCGCTCCCAGGCGAAGCGCCACTGTTCCGGCTCGCTGAAGCTGCCGGTCTGGCGGATTCCGTCGGCGATCTTCGCGAACAGTGGCTGGTATGCGTCCACGGCCGATCCTCTCAGCAGGCCGGGGTTGAACGGGGAATCGGGGGCGACGCGTTGGAGTGTTTCGGCGAGGGCGTCGACCACCTCGGCCGGGAGTTGGGGGACGTGGTGGAAGGGGGCGAGTCGGCCGCCGGGCCGGAGCACCTGGGCGGCCTTGGCCGCGCCGGCGAGGGGGTCCACCCAGTGCCAGGCGGTGCCGGCGATGACCGCGTCGAACTGCCGCCCGGCCGGCTGCCAGTCCTCGAACCTGGCGACCTCGACCTCGACACGGCTGCGTCGCGCGAAGGCGGCCATCCGCTCGTCGGGCTCGACACCGAGCACCGTGCAGCCGGCCGCTTGGAACTGCCGGGCCTCGATGCCGGTCCCGGCTCCGACGTCGAGGATGTGCCGGCCGGGGCTTGCCGCGACGATCCTGTCCACCAATGCCTGGGGATACGGCGGTCGGGCGCGGTCGTAGCGTTCGGCATCCACACCGAACGACTCGGCCGTCTGCCGGTGGCGGTGGGGCTCCGGGCCGGACTCGTCCGGCTGTCCCTGCGATAAAGTGGGCATGCGCCCACACTAATGGGCGGACGCCCACTTGATAAGGCGGGGCGGCGCGGAAAGGGAGACAATGCCGTCAGGGGTGCACATCCACAACGTGCGCGGTCAGCTGTTCGAAGCCGCCGAGCGCGTCCTGCTTCGGGACGGGCCCGACGCGTTGACCAGCCGGGCGGTCACGGAGGAGGCGAACTGCGCCAAGGGTGTGCTGCACCGGCACTTCACCGACTTCGACGCTTTCCTGACAGAACTGGTCCTCGACCGCGTCCGCGGCATCGAGGGCCGGACCACGACTTTGCGCGCTGCCGCTGGCACCGGGAGCGTGGTGGACAACCTCGCCGACGCGCTGCAAGACCTGTTCGGGCCGGTCACGGTGGCGATCGTCGCGCTCATCACCTTCCGCGACGGCCTCCGCGCCCGGCTGCGCGAGGCCGGTCTGACCGGCATCCCACTCGCCATGCACGGCACCGCCATGATCGCCACATACCTCACCGCCGAGCGGGAGTCGGGGCGTCTGGCCGGTGACGCCGACATCGACACACTCGCCCCCACCCTCGTCGGGGCCGGGCACCTGCTGTTCGCCGACCGGACAAGCGCCCCACCGCAGACCGCCGCCATCCGCAAGATGGTGACCACCGTCATCGCCGGCGCCTTGCGACCGCCCCAGTCGTGACCTGAGCGCCCAGGTCGCGTGTCGCCCCGCCCACCCTTGCCCCCGGATCTGGTAGGCCTCCGCAGCTGCCCCAGGCTAAGCACTTGGACGTGGCCGAGGTCCGGCTGCTGGAGCTGGGTGCGGGCAAGTCGGATCGCCAGCCGCACGGGGACAAGCCGGAAGCCCCTCCAGCACCCCGGCCGCCGGCACCGCCGTCCGCACCGAACCCGGTGTGACCACCTCGAAGTCCTTGCCGGACAGCAGATGGGCCAGCATCACCACGCTCGGCGACTGTGCCTCGTCGACCAGCCGGACCTCGGTGCCCTCCAGGGCGGCCACCGTATGCAGCCGCCCGTCGAAGCGCACCAGATCACCCGCTCGCAATAGCCTCGGACGCGACGGCATCCCCGCCCCCTTCCCGCACCACGGCGAGGCGGACCCGCGAGTCTGCCGACAACAATCCGGACTCAAGATCCACGGCCAGGACACGGCGCCAGAGCAGGTGGAAGATCACCGGCAGCACCGCGATCTGGTCACCCACCCGCAGAGCCCCAGCCAGCAGCCCGCCGCCGTCGGCGAACACCTCCACCAGGCGGGCAGCGGCCTCCGGGCGGTATACCCGCGGATGCCGGTAGCCGGCCAGCCACCGCACGTTCGCCATCAGCACCGCCTCCGGCGTCCCCACCCGCAGGAAGTCCCAGCCCACCGACCGGCAGGCCGCCGCCGTCACGGCGAACTTGGCGGCGTCATCCGGTCCAATGCGCTCGTCCGGACGCACATCCACCACCAGGCCCGTGCCGTCGGCGCGGCGGACGAAGAAGTCCGGCGTGTGTCACACCCTTTTCCCGTCCGACCCGGCCCACGACAGCCGGAACGGCTGCGAGGCCATACCCGTCACCAGCGGATCGAAGTCGAGCAGCATCAAGTGGTCGCGCTCCAGCCACGACTCATAGGCCACATGGCCACCGCAGGTCGCCGACCAGTACCAGACGCACCAGTTGCCCTGACCACGAAATGCCGGGAACCGGCGCTCAGGCCGTACGGACTCGAACCGGACCGGCCACAGGTGTCCCAAGGCTCCCCGCTCACGGATGCCGACCGCACTGACGTACTCCAGCTCGACGTCCTCCGCCGACACCTCGCGCACAACCATCCGGGCCTCCGGTACGACGCCGACCAGCCACTTCGACGTAGAAGCGCCCCGACCGCCGGACCTACACAAGACCGGAACTCTCCGGAAGCTGCTTACACCTGAACGGGACCCATCCGCACATGCCTACAGAAGTGCGGGACTGCCTACACATCGCAGGGACAGGACAACCGCGCGCCACCGCTGCCGGCCGAGTGGCGTGGCGCACTATTGCAAGCGGGTGCTTGCAATAGTTAGCGGCGGTGGTGCAAGGTGGAGGCATGGCATCGCTCAACGTCGGCAATCTCGGCGACTATCTGCGTGAGCAGCGGCGCAACGCGCAGCTGTCACTGCGGCAACTCGCTGATGCCGCCGGGGTGTCCAATCCGTACCTGAGTCAGATCGAGCGCGGGCTGCGCAAGCCGAGCGCGGAGGTGTTGCAGCAGGTCGCCAAGGCGCTGCGGATCTCCGCCGAGACGCTGTATGTGCGGGCCGGCATCCTCGACGCGGAGCGGGACCGGGACGAGGTGGAGACGCGCGCCGTCATCATCGCCGATCCCACGCTGCACGAGCGGCAGAAGCAGGTACTGCTCCAGATCTACGAATCCTTCCGCAAGGAGAACGGGTTCGGGATATCCCCCGAAGCGGTCGAGCCGGCCGAAGCGGTCGAGCCGGCCCAGGGCTTCGGCTCGGGCTCGGGAGTGGGCACCCACCACAGCGACGGCCACCTCGACGGCGCGGCGGACCTCGACGGCAGTGGCATAGGTGACTCGGGTGACCTGAGTGACGCCGGTGCCGCCGCCGTACGCCGCAGCCGTACGACCGGCACGAACAACACGACGAGCAACCCGAGCAACCCGAACAACACGGCCGACGGCGGCCGCAAGTCCGCCGCGCGCCGCACCCGTACGAACCGCACGAGCCCCACGACCCGCACGACCCGCACGACCCGGACGTCCGACGGCAGCGACGCCGACCCGGAGAACCCGAACAACCCGCAGCAGCCGGCCGGCTGATGACGCGGCTGCCGCACGCGCGCCACGACTCGGCACGCGTCGGCGAGCGGCGTCCCGGCCGTCCGGCCGACCGCGGATCCAAAACCCTCACCTCGAAAGCAACCCGGGAGGACCATCACCATGGCCATCGCCGACGACCTGCGTAAGACCTTCAGCGACCCGACCCCGCTCTACTTCGCCGCCGGCACCGCCGACCTGGCCCTCCAGCAGGCCAAGAAGGTGCCCGGCCTGGTGGAGCAGCTGCGCACCGAGGCGCCGGCCCGGTTCGAGGCCGTTCGCAACACGGACCCGAAGGCCGTCCAGGAGAAGGCCACCGCCCGCGCCAAGGAGGCAGGTGCCAAGGCCAAGGAGGCGCAGGAGACCATCCAGACCAAGGTCAGCGCGTTCATCGGCACCCTCGACGCCGACTTCAAGAAGTTCGGCAGCAACCTGGACGCGGACTTCAAGAAGCTCGGCAGCAGCCTCGACGCCGACCTGAAGAAGTTCGGCGAGAGTGCCCAGGACCTCGCGCTGCGCACGGTCGGTGTCGCCGCCGAGTACGCCGTGAAGGCCCGGGAGACCTACGAGAAGGTCGCCGAGCACGGCGAGCAGACCGTGAAGACCTGGCGTGGCGAGGCGGCCGAGGAGATCGAGGAGCTCGCGATCGCCGTCGAGCCCAACGCCGAGCCGGTCGCGGTCAAGCCTGCCGAGCCGAAGTCGGCCGAGCCGAAGCCCGTCGCCCAGGCCGCTCCTGCCGCCTCTGCCGCCCCGGCCAAGAAGACCCCCGCCAAGAAGCCCGCGGCACGCAAGACCACGACCACCACCACCAAGAAGACGACGCCGCCCGCCAAGTAACACGGACGGGTGAAAAGGGACCGTTGACCACGGGCCGGGCACTTACGGAGTGCTCGGCCCGTTGTTCGGGTAGCGGTCCACCGGTTGCGGGTACGGTGACCGCGTAGGTACGAGCCGAATCGGGTGGTGGACGTTGTGCTGATGCAGGGCTTCGCTGGGTTCATGTGGCTGCTGAGCATGGCCCTGATCCTTTTCAGCGGCTTCGCGCTGATCGACGCGGCCAGCCGCCGCGAGGACGCCTATCGCGCGGCTGACAAGAAGACCAAGCCGTTCTGGCTGATCATCCTCGGGCTCGCCTTCGTGGTGAACCTGATCTTCAACATCCTGTCGTTCCTGCCGATCATCGGCCTCATCGCCACGATCGTGTACATGGTCGACGTCCGCCCCGCGATCAAGGGCCTGCCGGGCGGAGGCCGCAGCAGAAGGGGCTCCAGCAGCGACGGTCCGTACGGCCCGTGGAACGGCGGCCGCTGAGCACCGCCTCCCTGCGTGGGCAACGCCCTGAAGGGCACGGGGCGGGCGGCTGTATCGACATGCGGCTCCGCCGCGTGGCCGCCACCAGCCGCAACGCGGCTCCGCCGCCTGGGCGCGACCACCCGCAACCAACCCGCGGCCGGCATACGACAGCCCAGCACCCCAGGCGTGTCCCCGCTCAGACCCCCCGGTCCAGCAACAGCACCGCCACGTCGTCCGTCAGCTCCCCACCGTTGAGGTCCCGGACCTCGTTCACGGCCGCCCGCAACAACGCCTCCCCCCGCAGCCCCTCATCCAGCTGCCGACGGACCATGGACACCATCCCGTCCTGCCCCAGCCGCTCCCGGCCCTCACCGACCCGGCCCTCGATCAGCCCGTCGGTGTAGAGCATCAGGCTCCACTCGGCCCCCAGCTCCACCTGCATCCGAGGCCACCGAGCCCCGGGCAGCAGCCCGAGCGCGGGCCCGTTGTTGTCGTACGGCAGCAGCCGTGCCGCCCGCCCGGGCCGGGCCAGCAGCGGCGACGGATGGCCCGCGAGGCACAGCCCCGCCCGCCGGCCGTCCGGCGAGATGTCCACCGTGCACAGGGTCGCGAAGATCTCGTCGTCGGCCCGCTCATGTTCGAGGACCTGCTGAAGCGTCCCGAGCAGCGCGTCCCCGCACAGCCCCGCCAGCGTCAGCGCCCGCCAGGCGATCCGCAGCTCCACGCCGAGCGCGGCCTCGTCGGGCCCGTGGCCGCAGACGTCGCCGATCATGGCGTGCACGGTCCCGTCCGCGGTGCGGACGACGTCGTAGAAGTCACCGCCGAGCAGCGCGCGCGAGCGGCCGGGCCGGTAGCGGGCGGCGAAACGCAGGGAGGAGCCCTCCAGCAGCGGCGTCGGCAGCAGACCGCGCTCCAGCCGGCGGTTCTCCTGGGCCCGCATCCGGCCCGCGGCGAGCCGTCGCTCGGCCGTGTCGGAACGTTTGCGCTCCACCGCGTACCGGATGGCCCGGCTCAGCAGCCGCCCGTCCAGCTCGTCCCGGAAGAGATAGTCCTGCGCGCCGACGCGCACGGCCTCCGCGCCGCGCTCGGCGTCGCCGGAGGCGGTGAGGGCGAGGACGGCGTGCCGGGGCGCGAGCTCCAGGACGTGCTTGAGCACGGCCAGCTCGTCGTCGTCGGTGGCCCGGCCGGGCGCCGGGAGCGCGAGGTCCAGCAGGATGCACTGGACATCGTCGGTGAGCAGCCGCTCGGCCTCGGTGAGGTTGCGGGCGGTGCGGACACGGATCGGCTTGCCGGCCGAGTCGACCAGCTCGGGCACGATCGCCGAGCCGCCGGGATCGTCCTCGATCAGCAGCAGCGTCAGGTTGGTGGGGGCGGTGTTCTCTACCGTCTCTTCCTTACGCGGGGCCTCTTCCCTGGAGGTGCCGCCTGGGGACGCGGCCTGCGCCTGACCACTCTCCGCGGCCGGGATCGCTCTCTGCCGCGGTATGGGTACGGGCATCGTCTTGAGTTCCTTCCCTCCCCCCGAGGGCATGGTGCGAACGAGGGTCCTCGATCCACCGACGGGGACCATAGCGGTAGTCGGCGCCGCAACGGAATGGTGTGAGCCACGCCGCGCTGACGCTCGCCACTGTCATATGCCGCGTTCCGTACCGCAGTTGGACAGGACGGGAGCGGGGCGGGGATGACGAACGTCACGTCGTCGTCCGATTTGGGAGCGATGTGACGTGGGGTGGGTCACGTGGCGGGGGTCACGGCCCCCCGGTCACAAGGCCCCCTGAATCCTCACGCATCGGGGCGAACCACCCCGAGGATCGGCATCGAGCCCGCCCCCGCGACGGTCACCGTCCGCCCCGGACGGGGGGCGTGGATGATCGCGCCGTCGCCGATGTACATCGCCACATGGCTGGCGTCGGCGTTGTAGATGATCAGATCGCCGGGGCGCATGTCCGCGATGTCGACGCGCTTCAGCCGCTTCCACTGCTCCTGCGAGGTCCGCGGGATGCCGTGCCCGGCGCTCACCCAGGCCTGTGACGTGAGTCCCGAACAGTCGTACGTCTTCGGGCCCTCGGCGCCCCACTCGTACGGCTTGCCGAGCTGGGCGGTGGCGTACTCGACGGCCTTGCGGCCCTCCTTCGTCGCCTTGCTGTCGAGGTCCTTCAGGACGCCGGAGTCCAGCCAGGCGGTCTGTGCCTTGTAGGCCGCCGCCTCCTCCAGCTGGGCGAGGCGCTCCTTCTCCTCCGTCTCCAGCCGGGATTCGAGCTTCTCGGCCGCCGCGATCCGCTTCTCGATCCTCTTCTGGGCGGCCGCCTTGGCCTTGCGGCCCGCCTCCAGCTTGTGCCACTGGGCGGAGGCGTCCCTGGCGTACAGCTCCAAGTCCTGCTGGGTGCGGGTCATTTCGGCCAGCAGCCCCTTGGTCGCGCGCTCGCCCTGCAGCACCCGGCCCGCGCCGTCGAGGAACTCCTGCGGGTCGTCGCTGAGCATCAGATGCGCCTCGTCGGGCAGCCCGCCGGAGCGGTACTGGGCGGCGGCCGCGGCGCCGGCGCGCTTCTTCAACTCGGCGAGCTTCTCCTTGCCTTCGACGATCCGCTTCGCCAGCGCGACGATCTCCGCCGACTGCTTCTCGGTCGCCTCCTCGGCGGCGTTGTACTCGTCGGTGGCGACGGCCGCGGCGTGGTAGAGCTTCTCGAGCTTCAGGCGGACGGCCTCCAGGTCCTTGTTCGACACCGGGGCCGGGGGCGAGGAGGATGAGGCGTTCGGTGACGGGGTGGGACTGGGGCCGGGTGCCGCGAACGCCGTGCCCGGTGCCGCCAGTACGGTGACCGCGCAGACGACGGTCACGGCCGCGAGGACGCTGCGCTTGCCCGGCAGGAGGGTGCGCTTGCCCGGTCCCATACCACTGCCCCCAAACCTGATTTACCGTCAGTAACATACGAACGTCTGAGGGATCGTGCCACGCCGCGCCGCAAAACGACAGAGGCAGTGACTCCCTCCCCCATTCCATCCGTCGTACGACGATCTCCCCGCCTTTGTGACGAGCGACTCGCGGAGATCGTTCCCCACCGGACGCGGAATCAGGCCCGCGGCGCCAACGCTTCCCACCGCACGGTCACTTCGCCCTGCCGCCACCGCACCGGCCCGTCCGTCACCGGCCAGTCGCTCGCGAGGTCGCGCACCGTCCGGATCCAGCGCTGGCGTGCGCCGTACGACGCGTAGGGCGCGGCGGCGGCCCAGGCGCGGTCGAAGTCGCGCAGGAAGGCGTGGACCGGCTCGCCGGGGACGTTGCGGTGGATGAGCGCCTTCGGCAGTCGCTCGGCGAGGTCCGACGGACGCTCCAGCGAGCCCAACCGGGTCGCGAACGTCACCGTGCGCGGCCCCTCCGGCCCCAGCGCGACCCACACATGCCGGCGCCCGATCTCGTCGCAGGTCCCCTCGACGAGCAGCCCGCCACGGGACCCGGTCACCGGGTCGGCCGGCGCGAGCCGCGCGCACAGCCGCGCCCAGACCGCGGCGACCTCGCCCTCCTCGTACTGCCGCAGCACGTTCGCCGCGCGCACCAGCAGGGGCCGCTGCGGGATCGGGATCTCGAACCCGCCGTGCCGGAAGACGAGCCCCTCCCGCTCGTACGCCTTCGCCGCCGCGACCCGTGCCGGTTCGATCTCCACGCCGACCACGCGCGCGTGGGGCGCTGCCGCGCGGAGGCGGACGAGGAGTTCGACGGCCGTCCAGGGGGCGGCGCCGTATCCGAGGTCGACGGCGACGGGGTCCATGGCCCGACGGAGCTCGGCTCCGTGCGTGTGGGCGATCCAGCGGTCCATCCGGCGCAGCCGGTTCGGGTTGGTCGTCCCGCGTGTCACCGTTCCCACGGGACGGTGGGCTGCGCGGGCTGTCATGGGTACGAGGGTAAGGGGCTTGTTCGGGGATGGCGGGCAACGCCCCCCGCCCTCGAACGGTTGAGCGACCCCCGGTAACGCCTCGGCAAAAACCGCCCCACCAGGAATGCGACCCCTCCCGCCGGCGTTGCACCGGCTTGGAGGGCGCTCGCACCCTCCATACGGCATGCCCGCAGCCAAGGAGGAACGCCACGTGAGCCACTACGTCAGCAGGCTCGGGCGCCGCTCCCAGGTCGCACCCCACCGGCTGCGCCTGCACCGCCGCCCCCGCCGGGTCGCCATGCTCTCCGTGCACACCTCGCCGCTCCACCAACCGGGCACCGGTGACGCCGGCGGCATGAACGTCTACATCGTGGAGCTCGCGCAGCGCCTCGCCGCGATCAACATCGAGGTCGAGATCTTCACGCGCACGACCGCCGCCGACCTCCCGCCCGTCGTCGAGCTCGCGCCCGGTGTCCTCGTCCGGCACATCGACGCCGGCCCCTACGAGGGCCTCAACAAGGAGGACCTCCCCGCCCAGCTCTGCGCCTTCACACACGGCGTGATGCAGGCGTGGGCCGGCCACCGCCCCGGCTACTACGACCTGGTCCACTCCCACTACTGGCTCTCCGGCCACGTCGGCTGGCTCGCCGCCCAGCGCTGGGGCGCCCCCCTGGTGCACGCCATGCACACCATGGCCAAGGTCAAGAACGCCAACCTGGCCGACGGCGACACCCCCGAGCCCGCCGCCCGGGTCATCGGCGAGACCCAGATCGTCGCGGCCGCCGACCGCCTCATCGCCAACACGGAGGAGGAGGCCGACGAACTCGTCCGGCACTACGCCGCCGACCCCGCCACGGTCGCCGTGGTGCACCCGGGCGTGAACCTCACCCGCTTCTCTCCCGCCGACGGGCGAGCCGCCGCCCGCGCCCGCCTCGGCCTCCCCCCGGACGCCCTGATCCCGCTGTTCGCGGGCCGCATCCAGCCCCTGAAGGCGCCCGACATCCTGCTGCGCGCGGTGGCCGTCCTGCTGGACGAACGCCCCGAGTTGCGCTCCCGGATCCTGGTCCCGGTCGTGGGCGGCCCGAGCGGCAGCGGCCTCGCCAAGCCCGAGGGCCTGCAGAAACTGGCCGCCCGCCTGGGCATCGCGGATGTCGTACGGTTCCACCCGCCCGTCGGCCAGGAGCAGCTCGCGGACTGGTTCCGGGCGGCGTCGGTGCTGGTCATGCCGTCGTACAGCGAGTCGTTCGGGCTGGTGGCCATCGAGGCGCAGGCGGCGGGCACGCCGGTGCTCGCGGCGGCGGTGGGCGGTCTGCCGGTGGCGGTCCGGGACGGCCGTACCGGCTTCCTGGTCCAGGGCCACAACCCGGCCGAGTACGCGCGCGTGCTGCGCGCCTTCGCCGACGACCCGCACCTGTCCCCGCGGATGGGCGAGGCCGCGGCCCGGCACGCCCAGTCCTTCGGCTGGGACACCGCGGCCGCCGCCACGGCGGACGTCTACGCGGCCGCGACCCAGGCCCACCGGCGTCACGTACCCTCCCACCATGGCTGACGTACACAAGGTCGCGCAGGTCGTCGAGGGAGCCCTGAAGGACGCCGAACTGGAGTGGGAGAGCCCCGCCCCCGGCAACTACGTCGTCAAACTCCCCGGCAGCCGCAAGCTCTCCACGACGGTGTCCCTGCTCGTCGGCCGCCACTCCCTGTCGCTCAACGCCTTCGTCATCCGTCACCCCGACGAGAACGAGCCCGGCGTCCACCGCTGGCTCCTGGAGCGCAACCTCAAGCTGTACGGCGTGAGTTACGCCGTCGACCGGCTCGGCGACGTGTACATCACCGCCAAGCTCCCGCTCGCCGCCGTGACCGCCGACGAGATCGACCGCCTCCTCGGCCAGGTCCTGGAGGCGGCGGACGGCGCCTTCAACACCCTCCTGGAGCTCGGGTTCGCCTCCGCGATCCGCAAGGAGTACGAGTGGCGCGTGGCGCGCGGCGAGTCGACGCGGAACCTGGACGCGTTCAGCCACCTGACCCAGCGGCCCGCCGACTGAATCCTGGTCCGTACTAAGCTTCCCCCGCCGCCCGGTCGTCGCGGACGTCCGCGACGGTGGCACGGTGACCATCCCGCCCGGCACGTTCCGCATCGACGACGTGATCCGCATCGGCCACTCGAACGTGGTCCTCCCGCCTGGAGCTGTACGGCACCACGGACGTCGTACGGCCGCGCAATCCGTACGACGCTCAGCGCGCGCTGTTGCGATAGCGCCCCGGCGGCACCCCCACCCACTTCCGGAAGTGCCGGGTGAGATGGGACTGGTCGTAGAAGCCGGTCGCGGTGGCCACCTCGGCCGGTGAGCGGCCTTCCAGGAGCAGGCGGCGGGCGCGCTCGACGCGGCGGGACATCAGGTACTGGTGCGGGGCGATGCCGTACGCCGTGCTGAACGACCGGACGAGATGGGCGGGATGGGCGTGCAGGAGCCCGGTCGCCTCGTCGAGGGCGAGGCCCGCCACGACGCGCTCGTCGAGCAGCTCGCGCAGCCGGCGGGCGAGGGCGGGGTCGCGGCGCGGGGCTTCGGTGACCGCGGCGGGGCGCAGGTGGGTGCGCAGCCGTTCGCCGATGAGGGTCAGCCTGCTGTCCGCCTCCAGTTCGTCGCCGGGGTGCGCGAGGGCGGTGTGCACCTGTCCGACGCGCCGCCGCAGCACGGGGTCCCGGAGGTCGGGGGAGTCCACCGCCGGGCCGATCAGGTCCTCGCCCAGCCGGGTGCTGTCCAGGTACAGCACGCGCTTGCGGAAGCCGTGCGGGGTGGCGGGGGAGCCGTTGTGGGGGACGTGCGGCGGGAGCAGGGACACCGTGTCGTGCGGGGTGCCGTGCTCGTGACGGTCGAGGTCGTAGCGCACGGCGCCGTCGTCGACGATGAGCAGCGTCCAGGCCTCGTGGACGTGCATCGGGTACGCGTACTCGGTGAAGTGGGCGTGGAAGACCTCGGTGACGCCCGGGACGGAGGGGCGCCACGCGGAGACTTCCTGGCGGTTCCGGGCGGCGGCCATGCAAAGAACGTACAAGACGCCGTCCTGCGGTGGCCGCCAGTCTCGTCGTATGACTGATACGCCTGATGAGGCACCTGTTCGTTTCGACACGAAGATCGCTGTGCTGCTGCGCGAGGACCTGGAGCCCTGGCAGCGGCTGAACGTCACCGCGTTCCTGGTCAGCGGCCTGGGCACACAGGTCCCCGAGGTGATCGGGGAGCCGTACGAGGACGCGGACCAGGTGGCCTACCTGCCGATGTTCCGCCAGCCGGTGCTGGTCTTCGAGGGCACGAAGGAGACCCTGAAGGCGGCCCACGCGCGCGTGCTGTCCCGCGCCCTGCCGCGCGCGGTGTTCACCTCCGACCTGTTCACGACGGGCAACGACCGTGACAACCGGGCGGCGGTGCGGGCCGTCCGCACCGGTGAGCTGGATCTGGTGGGGCTGGCGGTGTACGGGCCGAGGAACGCGGTGGACAAGGTGGTGAAGGGAGCGCGGATGCATCCGTGAGCGCCTTCGGCACAACCGGCCGGCCGGCCCGTACCACCCGCAGCCGTCAGGCGGCGCTGACCTCCGGCTTCGGGTCGGCCGGCGTCACGGTGTCCGCCGGCTTCTCGGCCGGCATCCACCGCATGAGCGTCGCGTACCCGACCCCCGCCGCCGTACCGACGACGGCGCACATCCCCCACAGCCACTCGGCGCCGTAGCGGTCGATGACGAAGCCGGACACGAGCGGGGCGACGAGGGCGGCGACGGACCAGGACAGGGTGTACATGCCCTGGTAGCGGCCGCGCCCCTGGGCGGGGGAGAGGCGGACGACGAGCCCGGTCTGGGTGGGCGCGTTCAGCATCTCGCCCAGCGTCCACACGCACACCGTCAGCGCGACGGCGCCGACCGAGCCGGCGAACGCGGTGAGCGCGAAGCCGTACCCGGCGAGCAGGGACGAGACGACGAGGATCCGCCCCGCGTCACGGCGTTCGATGAACCGCGTGAGCGGGATCTGGAGGGCGACGATCAGGACACCGTTGACGGCGATCGCGAGGCCGTAGTCGGCGGGGGAGAAGCCGGCCTCACCCATCGCCACCGGCAGCCCGACCGCCCCCTGCTGGAAGACGAGGGCGACGAGGAAGGACAGCCCGACGACGCTCATGAAGCGCCCGTCGCGCAGGACGGTCCCGATCCCGACCTCCTCGGCGGCCTTGTCCGCCGCCGTGCGCTCGGGCCGCGACTCCGGCACCCGCAGGAAGACGACGACGGCGCACACCATGGTCATCCCCGCCTCGATGAGGAACCCGGAGAGATAACTGACCTCGGCGATGAACCCGGCGGCCATGGAGGAGACGGCGAACCCGAGGTTGATCGCCCAGTAGTTGAGCGAGAAGGCGCGCACCCGGTCCTCGGGCCGGACGATGTCGGCCATCATCGCCTGCACGGCGGGCCGGGAGGCGTTGGAGGCCGCACCGACGAGGAAGGCGACGGCGGCGATGGCGGCGGGGTGGTGCATGAACCCGAGCACGGCCACGGATACGGCGGTGGATGCCTGGGCCATCAGCAGGGTGGGCCGCCGCCCGAGCCGGTCGGTCATGACGCCGGCGCCCAGGGAGGAGATCACCCCGCCGAGCCCGTGCAGGGCGGCGACGAGACCGGCGTAGGAGGCGGAGTAGCCGCGGTCGAGGGTGAGGTACAGGGCCATGAAGGTGGCCACGAAGGCGCCGAGCCGGTTCACCAGCGTGCTGGTCCACAGCCACCAGAACTCGCGGGGGAGCCCGGAGACGGTTTCTCGGGTGGCACGTCTCAGGGCGGCGAGCGGCATAGGAGTCCCCCAGGTGTGGCACGGTCGATGTAAGTGGCTCGGACGGTAACCAGAACTTACAAACCCGCCCTACGGGAGGCCACTCAATTAACAGATCCCGTCAACAGTC
This sequence comes from Streptomyces sp. NPDC006385, assembly GCF_040612485.1. Taxonomy (NCBI): domain Bacteria; kingdom Bacillati; phylum Actinomycetota; class Actinomycetes; order Kitasatosporales; family Streptomycetaceae; genus Streptomyces; species Streptomyces sp. NPDC006385. Next base: position 4,026 of record NZ_JBEXQG010000040.1, on the reverse strand, counting down.
CGCCCATCGAGAGGCGGGCGCACTCGATCAAAGCCTTCGATTACGCTCATCGCATGGCCGACGCACCGTACAAGCTGATCCTCCTCCGCCACGGCGAGAGCGAGTGGAACGCGAAGAACCTGTTCACCGGCTGGGTGGACGTCAACCTGAACGAGAAGGGCGAGAAGGAGGCAGTCCGCGGCGGCGAGCTCCTGAAGGACGCCGACCTCCTCCCCGACGTGGTCCACACGTCCCTCCAGAAGCGCGCGATCCGCACGGCCCAGCTGGCCCTGGAGGCCGCGGACCGCCACTGGATCCCCGTCCACCGCTCGTGGCGCCTGAACGAGCGCCACTACGGCGCCCTCCAGGGCAAGGACAAGGCCCAGACCCTCGCCGAGTTCGGCGAGGAGCAGTTCATGCTGTGGCGCCGCTCGTACGACACCCCGCCGCCCCCGCTCGAGGACGGCACGGAGTTCTCCCAGTCCGCCGACCCCCGCTACGCGACGATCCCCCCGGAGCTGCGCCCCCGCACGGAGTGCCTCAAGGACGTCGTCGTCCGCATGCTCCCGTACTGGTACGACGGCATCGTCCCCGACCTCCTGACCGGCCGCACGGTCCTGGTCGCCGCCCACGGCAACTCCCTGCGCGCCCTCGTCAAGCACCTCGACGGCATCTCCGACGCCGACATCGCGGGCTTGAACATCCCGACGGGCATCCCGCTGTACTACGAGCTGGACGCCGACTTCAACCCGGTGACGCCGGGCGGCAAGTACCTCGACCCGGAGGCTGCGGCGGCGGCGATCGAGGCGGTCAAGAACCAGGGCAAGAAGAAGTAACTCGACGCCAGTAAGCCCCCGACCTGCGGTTTCTTCGCGGGGCGGGGGCTTCTTGGTGGGGCTGGGCCGCCTGTGGGCCGTCAGGTGCGTCGGCGCCAGCGGCGTACGCGGATGTCGAGGACGATCAGGAGCGCCACGGGGACGGTGATCTCGGCGGGAGCGTCGGCCCAGAGGGCGAGCGCGCCGCCGGCTGTGCCGATGAGAGCGATCGGCAGATCGCGGGGGTGGATGTCGACGGTCACGCCGACGCGTGGGACCATAGGGCGCTCCAGCTGTGCTCGGTTCACTTGCCAAGGTGATTTCTGGGACGTGGCAATGGAGACGAATGCCGCCCCTGACCGGGCGGCATTCGCATGCCGCTGGAACTTTCCCATAGTCGTCACGCGCCAGACAAACGCGCAGCTAAAAGCCGCCTTGTTCGTTTTCGTAGACGGATTGTCCACGATCGTGGACAGCTAGGGCGCTCCAACTTCTCTTGGAGACTTTCAAGACTCTCCAATCTTTCCAGGAGTCGCCTCGTGCCGCTCCGTGTCGCCCTGTGTCGCTCCATGCCGCTCCACGCCGCTCCGTGCCGTCCGGTGTCGCATCGTGTTGCCTGGTGCCCTCCTGTGTCATCTCGTATCGTCCTGTTCTCCAGGATGCTGCTGTTGTGCGTTAGCCAAGGAGCCCTCTTTTCCTTGTAAGGGGATTCTCTGAGCTCTCCGGCTTAGCTCTCCGGTTTGACTTTCCGGCTAAGCTTCCAGGTTACGTTTTCCGGCTTACGTCTTCCGCTTTCCTTGTTTGGTCCGTAAGTGCATCGTCTTGTAAGTGCTTTCAATTGCCTTCCGAGTACGCTCCTGGCTGGAAGGCATGAGGTGCGCGTGCACGCGGAGCGTCAGGCCCGGATCCGAGTGGCCGAGGTACTCGGCGAGGGCCTTGATGTTCTCTCCGGCGTCCAAGAGCACCGAGGCGTAGAAGTGGCGGAGCGCATGCATGCCGTTCTCGCGGGACTCCGCGTACGACCCGCCGGGCTTCCGGTCGGGGATCACATCCGCCGAGGCCAGCGCACGCTTCCACACTTCCTCGTTGAGGGAAGTCCGCCAGACATGCCCACCGCGCGGCCCGGTGAAGATCAGCCGCTTCGTCACCGGGGGCCCGTCGGCCACCTTCCACGGCAAGGTGATCTCGACCGGGGGGAACCGCTTCATGTGCTCCCGGAGTGCGTCGGCGACCGGCTCGGGAAGCGGTACATCCCACAGCTTGCCGCCCTTGGGCGGAGCGAACACAGGCTTGCTGCGGCTCAGCTTCAGCTGCTGGACAACCTGGCGCGTGTTCGCCGCGAAGTCGATGGCGTCGACGGCGACGCCCAGGATCTCGCCCTGACGAAGCCCGCAGCCGCCGCCCAGGTCAACCATGGTTTGGTACCGCTCGGGCATCCCGGCCCGGACGGCGAAGACCCGTTCCGCTGTCCACGGGACGATGCGCTTGTTGTCCACGGTGGGCGGACGGACCGAGCGGGCAGCGCACGGGTTCCGAGGAAGGTGTCCGTCATCCACGGCCGCGCTCAGAGCTGCCCGCACGTTGGAGTAGATCGTCCGGGCGTACGAGCCGGACGCCGTTCTCCTGGAGTTGCCTCACCCAGTCGCGTATGTGCGCGGGCTGGAAGGAGCCGAGGGGGCGCGAACCCAGGTACGGGTAGGCGTGCAGCCGAAGCTGCGACTCCATCGACGCCTGCGTGTTCGGATCCGGCGCGTGGGTCACCCAGTTCTCGGCGTACTGCTGGAAGGTGATCCGGGCCGCGCGCGGGTCGATGTACTGCCCACGCGCCATGTCCGCCTCAGTGTGAGCCAACCACTGTTCAGCCAGCCGCTTCTGCCGGTCAGGGAAGCTCTTCGACTTCTCGGTGCCGTCTGGACCGACGTAGCGCGCGCGATAGCGCATACCCGTGCCGTAGCGCTCGCTCTTGACCTTGCGTGTCTTTCCATCGGACCCGACCTCGGTCTTGTACCAGCGATCTTGAATGTGCCCAGCCATCAGGCAGCCACCCCTTCACGCTGAGCGTCCACCCAGGCCTGCACGTCCGCAGGGTCGAAGCGGAGGTGCCGGCCGACGCGGAAGCCTCGGGGGCCGGTGCGCTTGCGGCGCCACTGGTAGACCGTCTCGACGCTGGGCAGCTCGAACATCTCCACCAGGTCGTCAGGAGTCAGGAACCGCGAGGGCAGGGCGCGCGATGCAGCTGCCATTTCCGCCGAAAAAAGGCGTCGGTCAGCCATGGGTGGGCTCTCCTTCCGTTCCGGGGGCGGGTTCGAGGGAGGCGGCGAGCCAGGTCTCTGCGGCACTTAGGCCGGTTCCGGCGAACACCCAGTGAGCGAGGACGAGCGTGGTTTCGCCGTCCTCCGGGACAGTCGGCACGGCCTGTGCACGGCGCCAGTCGGCACGGGCATCACGGAGGGCGCCAAGGGTGGTGGAGTAGCGGCGGGACTTGGTGGAGAAGTGGCCGCGGAAGCCGAGCATGTGCGCCCAGGCTCGAAGACGGAGGTCCGCCAATTCTGGGCGCGCGCCGAGAGACCATGCAGCCGCGGACGACTCCACCTCGTCGGCGACGGGTTCCGATGCTGCGACCGTCGAGGACGGTTCGGGCGCTGTCGCCGGGGCCTGACTCGGCTTGGGTGAGCCGTGGGCGAGAAGGGTGCCGCCGAGGAAGGCGACGGCGGGCCAGCCCGCGACGAGGATGCGCAGCCAGGCCGGTACGTCGTCCAGGTCGAGCAGTCCGGCCGTAGCGACGTTGGCGCCGAGCGACGCGGTCAGCGCGACGAGGAACCAGCACCACCCGGCTGCTTTCGCCTCGCCGGAGCGGAGCCGCCGCCAGGCCGCCACCAACAGCAGGTCGACGGAGACCGGGTAGGCCCACGCCTTCCAGCCGTGCTGTCCGGCAGCCGAGGCCAGGTCGTGCAGGTGGGCGAAGGACAGCGCGGCGGCGATCAGTGCTTGGACGAGCACGGCGTCAACACGGACGGGCAGGGCACGCACGGCGCCACTCCTTCCGGATTCGGGCATGGAGGGGGTAGTAGTGCTTGGTCAGGTCGGTATCAGTTGTGGCATGTCGCGGTGACACGTGGGGCAGGCGCCGGTCCAGACCGCGAGGAGTAGCTGCAGTTCGCGGGCGACCTTGTAGAGGCTCAGGCCGGCGCCGTCTCTTTTGGGGACCGGGTGATGCGCTGGAGGGTGCAGA
>NZ_JBEXQG010000039.1:0-78664 GCF_040612485.1 Streptomyces sp. NPDC006385 | reverse complement strand
CGATCCTCGCGCTCGTCCTGGTGGCCCTGGTTCGCTGGCTCGGCTCCGGACGGCAGGACTCCCTGCTGTCGGTCGAGACCGCGACAGGGATCGCCACCCCCGCAGGGGAAGCCGTATGACCACCACCGCTTAGCAGAGGCCCTCCGGGGCGCTGAAGATCCGCCACGGGGTCGCCCTCATCTCCCACACCGACGACAACCTGATCGCATGGCATGTCGCCGATACCCGGGTTGAGTTGACCACGTCATCACCGCCCAGCAAGCCGAGGCTACAAGCCGGACCGGCGGACCTTCGAGCAACGCCATCATGGCCCTGGGCGTCGAGCCGTCACCGGCCAAGGCTGGGAGTACGACCAGATCCCCACCCGTGACACCGACCGCCCAGGCACCGCCACGGTGTCCGGTCCCGGCGCCGGCCGGACGGAGACCACCTTCGCCCTGCTGTCGGACATCATCGCCGTCTTCCAGCGCCAGCACGCGGAAGACGACACCCGCCCCTGGATCGCGTTCTTCAGGAGACCCACCGTGACTGAGACCGTCTTGCCCCCGGGCATCGAGTGCGGCACCGGCATGGCGCCCGTGCACAACCCCTACACCGGCGAGGTCATCGCCTCGGTCTGCACCGTCGACGCCACCGCCATCGGCACCATCTTGCAGCGGGCCAGGCGCGGCCGCAGCACCGCGGCCGCCCTGTCCCGCGCCACCCGGGCCTCTGTCCTGGAGCGCACCGCCCGGCTGGTCGAGCGGCGAGGCGAATCCTTCGCCCTGCTGATCGTCAACGAGGCCGGTAAGACCATCACCCAGGCCCGCAAGGAGGTCGCCCGCGCAGTCAACACCCTCGCGCTGTCTGCGGCCGAGGCGCGGCGCAACGCCGGCGAGGTCGTCCCGTTCGACGCCTACGAGGGCTCCGAGAAGCGGCAGGGCTGGTTCACCCGCGAACCGCTCGGCATCATCGCCGCCATCACCCCGTTCAACGACCCCCTCAACCTGGTCGCCCACAAGCTGGGCCCGGCCATCGCCGGCGGCAATTCGGTGATCCTCAAACCATCCGCACACACGCCGCTGTCCGCGCTCCGCCTGGTCGACACACTCATCGAGGCCGGTCTGCCCGAAGAGATCGTCACAGTCCTCAATGGCGGTGCCGACATAGGCGCCGCGATCGTCAGCGCCCCCGACGTGCGCATGGTGTCGTTCACCGGCGGATTCGCCACCGGTGAGGCCATCTCCCGCGCGGCCGGCCTGAAGAAGCTGGCCATGGATCTCGGCGGCAACGCACCGGTCATCGTCATGGACGACGCGGACTTGGATGCGGCGGTGGAGTCGTGTGTCTCCGGTGCGTTCTGGGCCGCGGGCCAGAACTGCATCGGCACGCAGCGGATCCTGATCGCCCGCGAGGTGTACAAGCCCTTCCGTGATGCCTTCGTCGCCCGTACCAAGCTGCTGCGCGTGGGGGACCCGTTCGATGAGCACACCGACGTCGGCCCCATGATCACCGAGGAGGCCGGCCGCGCCACCCGGATGAAGGTCGACGCCGCGGTGGCCCAGGGGGCTGTGCTCCTGTGCGGCAACGAGCTCAATGGTTCCCTCTATGCGCCGACAGTCCTGGAAGACGTGCCGGCCACCTGCACGATCTGGCAGGAGGAGGCGTTCGCCCCGGTCGTCGTGTTGCAGCCGTTCGAGTCCTTCCAAGACGCCATCGAGCAGGCCAACGCCATCGACTACAGCCTCCACGCGGGCATCTTCACCTCGCGTCTGGACCGGGCGCTGTCCGCGGCCCGGCTACTGGAGGCCGGAGGCGTAATGATCAACGACTCGTCCGATTACCGGTTTGACGCCATGCCGTTCGGCGGGTTCAAGTACGGCAGCATGGGCCGCGAAGGCGTGCGCTTTGCCTTCGAGGAGATGACCCAGCCCAAGGTCGTCTGCGTCAATCACCTGGGCGATGTGCGGTGACGGCCGTCAGTAACGAGTGCGACTCGCTGGGCGCCCTTCGGAGGGCATGCCCGTCGAAGTTGAGAGGGTGAGCCGGGAACGGCTCGAGGAACTGGTCTCCGATGAGGGGATCTCGTTGGCTCACCGCGCGCTGTGGTCGACGCTGTGGGACGGGCGTGGAGGGGCCTTCTCCATGGCACGCGGTCGCGCGGGGACTGGCCTGCACGCGTTCCGGTCCGGTGGTTTGAGCGCCCGATTCCCTCCAACAGTCGTGGAGTCCGCGTCGTAGCGCTGCTGACTGGGTCGATGATGAACGGGAGCGTCGGCCGGGGCGCTCGGGAGGTCCGCCTCCCGGGCAGCAGGTGATGGCAGACGTTCGCCCTCTGTGGGTGGCCAGTTTCATTTCCCCGCTCGCGGCCATGTAACGGGGAGTCAAGTGGCCGCGAATGGCCGCAGAGATTCGGCGGCCTGGGAGGACGTGGCAGCTGTCCGAAGCCCTGGCGGATCCATGGATCCGGCGCGATTTGCCGTCGGTTGAATTTCGTCGACGCCTGGAACGTCGCCAACATCACCACGTTGCTGAAGTCGAGCACGCTGATCGTGCTGGGCGTGGTCCCGGTCGCGGTCCTCATCTCGACCATGGCGGCGTACGCCATCGCCGTCCTGGAGATCCCCCTGGGCCGGATCTTCTACATGGTGCTGCTCCTGACGCTGACACTGCCGTACGAGATAGTCATCGTCCCGCTGTACGAACAGGTGCGGGAGATGGGCCTGTTGGGCACCCAGTGGGCGCTGATCCTGCCGCTGATCGGGATGAACATGCCGTTCGCGGTCTTCTGGATGCGCGCGCACTTCGTGAACGTCCCGCGCGAGTTGTCCGAGGCGGCGGGCATCGACGGTGCGGGCCCCTGGCGGGCGTTGCGCCACATCCACCTGCCGCTGGCCGGCCCGGCGATCGCCTCGCTGTCGTTGCTGATGTTCCTGTCCACCTGGAACCAGTTCCTGCTCGCCCTGGTGCTCATCGACGACCCGAACAAGCGCACCATGGCCGGCGCCCTGCAGGCGTTCACCACCAAGTACGCCACCGACCAGGTCCTGTTGAATGCCGGCGCCCTGCTGATCATGGCCCCCACGATCCTCGTGTTCCTGTTCCTGCAACGCCAGGTCGTCTACGTTGACATGCCCCGCCCACGTTGGCCAGTCTTTCCGCGATCTTTCCTGTCTGCCCCCGGCGAACTGCCCGTTGACAACAGGTGTGGGATCTCAGATTCCGTGGCCGAATCTCACGACCGATGGCCACTCGGCGGCCGATTGGCCACGAATCAGAGACCGGCTGGTCAGCCTGTTGTTCGTTCTCACTGAAGTCATTGTTGTCAACCGGTCGAAGGTTCCTGGAGTTGGTCCCACCGCTCTTCCACGGTGACGTGGGAGGGGAGCAGCCTCACGAGCGCTTGTCCCAACGTGGGATCGTGGTCGCAGACGAATGATCGGCTTCCATCGCGCCAGTCCAGCCGCAGCGATGTCTCCACGTAGCCGCTTGCCGTGTCGCCGGAGTGTGCAACCCCCACCGCCCTCACGTCTGCGATGCGCACCGTTCGCACGTCCGCGCGGCTTTCCAGCCGGACCTGTGCCTTGGTGAACTCGACCACGCGCACGACGTACCGGCTCCTGAGCAGGCCGGTGCAGACGGTCAGCGCCAACAGCCCGCCGAGGATGAGGAACTCCCCGGGATGCGTGGGATCGTGGCGCAGCCACCGGAAACCCGCCACCCCCAGCCCGCCGAGCCACACCAGGCCAGTTCCCACCACGACGGGTGCGAGGTAGGGGACTTCGCACCGCACCGACTGCTCCGCTTCCACCCCTTCACCATGACCGGCCCCGTCGAAGGATCGCAACCATCGGTGGGACTGCCGCAGTGCTCATCCGGCTCGTTCGCGGCCCCCATGAGATTGGGTGCGGCCTTTCCTGAGTGAGACTCAATTTGCTGACAGATTTAGGTTGTACCCGGGAGGCCGATATCGTGGTCCGTCATGGATGGGATCCGGGATGCGAGATTCCCCCCGCGAAGGCCAACCCACCGCGTACCGCGTGAGCTCTCTCCCTTCAGATCTCCTTGCGGTCTCGTCTCCCACGGGACGGCCAGGTCAGCACGCCCCTGCGAGAACGGTAGGACAAGCTCAGCGACGACGGATCGCGACAGCGACGAGAGCGACCACACCAGCCACGACGGGCAGTCCCAAAAACAGGGCCACAGGGTGGAGCAGTGTATCGGCGAGAGGGTTCGGGTCGGGGTCGAGGTTCTGCGAGTACATGCCCAAGGCCAGCGCGATGGCAAAAATCGCCCACCCCGCCCAGAATGCGAAGAACGCCGCGAGGAACGCGATCGGCAACAGCGAGGCAATCTGCTGGTACCTGCCTTCCACCTGAGCATTTTCGGTGTCGATCCAGCGGGCTCTCCGGACTGGTCGCCAGTACGTCCGGTGGAGGAACAACAGGACTAGCAGCAGACATAGCAAGGCAACTGATACGAGCATTCCATAGAACTGGGCGTCGTCGTTGGACTCGTTATTGTCCCAGGCTATGGAAGCGATGATCGGGCCGAGGAAGGCAGCCGGGACAGCGATCCAGAAGTACAGGTAGGTCCGGATGACCTCGACCAAGCGGAGGCGAGACCTGCCGACGAACTCGTACTCGATTGTCGTGTGGATAGAAGAGAACCCACCCTCTTCGGTGATCTTGCCTTGCCGCACGTAGTAGCGGCCCAGCGGGACGACCGGCAGGATGAACACGATCCAACAAGTGGCGAAGAAGCAACCGCTGCCGTCCGGACGAGAGTTGTGCAGCAGTGTGGTCCCTATAGCGTTGTAGGTCCCTAGCGGGGGCAACCTATCGCCTGAGGGCAGCGGATACACGGGATCGGGCATGGCCGAAATGATATTCACGCCGTTGGGGACGGGTCCCGACATCGGCCTGTCTGCCGGCCGAAAGGCTGGCCCGACACCATCGCCGCAGGCGCCGGTTCACCTCTTCAGCCGACGCGATCCGCATGTGGGTCACACCGGCAGAACGACCGACACTGCCGCAGCGACGATCGTGACGGCAGCGCCGCAAACTCGGCCCACCATCCGGGCTCCACACCATGCGCGGCGCCGGCTATCTGCTCCGCTGACGCCGGAGCGTGATCATCCGGGAGCGGGGCCGGCGACGCCGACGTAGTACCCAACCGCCAAGACCCGATACCCGGGGGGTGCGCTGGTCGAGGACGGTGAGATCCGGTCGACGGCGCCGGGCCTGCGCCACGATGACCTCGGCGGTCGCGGTCAACCACAGCAGGTGGATGGTGGCCTGCGGCGGATCGCCGAACTGCAGGAAGTCCCACGGCACCAACGTTGGTCCCGGCCCGGTGTCGGCGGGATCGATGTCGGTGTGATCGAGGGTGTACACGCGAACGGGGTTGGCGTCGCGCCATGGCACCAGGCGCGGGGCGGACCACCATTTCGCCGACTCGTAGATCCACACGCCCTCGCCGTCCATGGCTAGCACGCGTCGGCGTAGCGCGGCGTTGCCCGGGCGGATCCCGGCGAGCACCGCGACCATCCCGGGCAGGCCCACCAACAGGACCGCGGCGAACAGCGCCCCCAGAAACGAGCCAAGGTCGTACACGGGCCGGAACACCTCGGTGATCCACCATGGGCTGGTCGGCACCAGGAACCCCAGCCAGCCCAGGCTGGCGATCAACAACACGCCGCTGAGGAGACCACCGATCCGCAGCCGCCACCGAACCACGAACGTCCCGCGCCGGGCCGGACCGCGCGCAGCAGCGCCCGCCGCCCGCCGCCGTCTCCCTCACTGCTTCACGCTGCCCAAGCATCTACGGCGGGACCGGGACCGGTCCCGGGTTCGGAACAACGCACCCATCCGAGAACCCGACTATGTGATCACTATTGTTTGACGAGGCACCGGTACACCCGGTCCTGGCTCCACAACTGGACCCCGGCTCCCGCTCCGCCGCGACAGCGGGCCGAGCATCCCGCTCCTGGCTCGCCCCGGACGGGGTCAGCCCAGCAAGGCGAACATGAGACCGCGGAGAAGCACCGCCACCGAAGAAATGCCACCGAAGCGAGACTCGGCCGGTACGGCATCCCGTGAGACAAACAGTAAATGTCCAGGTCATACAAGATCGGTATGTCACGACCGATGCGACCCTACAATGTGGGATCTCACTTCTCGCGTCGGAATCTCACGATCACTGTCGGATGGAAGTTGGATCCGACATCGCGGTGAGACACCGCAGTTCAGCGGGCCACACCGCAGCGTCGGCGACGGCGCCCTCAAAAGACTTAGTCCTACGACGTGACGGGCGCGCGGGACCCCTCCCGGGCACCCGTCTATAGAAACGGTCCCATGACCACATCGGAATCACCGACCCACCGCCGTAGGACCAGGCTATCTGCGGCGCGCGGCCCGGCGGGGACCGTCTGCGCCCTGGCTCTCACCGCCGCGCTGACCGGGTGCGGCTCCGACTCGGGCGGCGACGCGGGGGCGCCCGCGCCGGCCACACCCTCGCGTTCGGCCGAACCGTCGCCCGCCTCGCCCACGCCCACGATGCCCTCCTCATCGCCGTCGCCGACCGCGTGAAGCCGATGAAGCCGTCAACCGCGGCCGAGCTGCGGGCGTGTGCAGACGGAAGCTGCACGGTCGTCGTGACGAAGGGCACCGAGATCCCACGCGCCGCCGCCCTTCGGGCGGGCCCGTTCACGGTCAGCGCCGTCGGCGCCGAGGGCGTGGACCTGACCTCGGTCGACGCGAGCGGATTCACCTCCAACCTCCTCGGGCAGCGCCCCGACCAGGGCGGGCCCTCCACCGTCAACGAGCTGTCGATCGCCGTTCTCGCCATCGTGGGGAACACCGCGAAGCTGCGGCTCTTCCCGGCGGAGTAGGGCGAGTGCCGTTCGGCGCCGCCGGGGAATTCCAGCGGGACCTACAGCGCAAATCTCTCGGGAGGGGGCCGTCAGAGAGCGGGGGACTCTGCGCGTCTGCGGTGGCTGACGAACGGCCCCCATTGATTCAGAATGACCAGCTGGCGACTCGGTGAAGGGGGAATGCAGTGGTATTCGCAGCGACTGCCTGCCGAGGGCGGTTCTTTCTCACGTTGTGGAGCTGTTTCGCGTTCATCGCGGCGTCCGCATGCACCAGCAACTCGTCCCAGGATCAGCCGGAAGCAGAAGCACCTCCGGCGCGGACCATCACGATGACACCGGACGCGCCATCGGTTTCTCCGTCGGACGAGGAAACTCCCGATCCGGTCTCCACCGCAGTGTGTCTCGGTGAACGGCCCTACAACCCCGACAGCACACCGTATGAGGGCAAGGGTCCGCATCCGATGACGATCGTCCACCATGACTCCGGCCCCGCCACACTGGAGTTGCAGTACGTCACCCTGCCCGACGGCTGGAACCCAGAGATCGACTTCGACTGGACGGACGAGGAGGAGGATCACAACAAGGTCCAGCTGGTGGTCTGCGACGACGCCGTCACCACCGGAGGTGTCATGGGCACCTGCACGTTCGATTATCCGGGAATGTCCGGGACCATGGATGTCGTCCAGGCAGATCACACATTCGTGGTCAGGGAGGCGCGCACCGGCCGCGAGGTTGCCGAATTCAGCATGCAGGGCACCGCTGGAGTTGAGGAATCATGTCCCAGCTCGGCAATGGACAGCGGCAACACACAGATCGCCCAGGCGGTGAACGACGACGCCGTTGCCGCGAAGCTGCGCTCCCTGTATGAAGGGCCAGCCAGGAAAATCTGAACTGGGGCGAGAGCCCGGGGAGATCACTCACAGCTCGCATCCGGCCAGCCCGAGGTCTGCCATGGGCTGGGTGGCGGTCACGCCGTGGGCGCGGGCATACCAAGCAGGCGGCTCAGTCTCACTCAGCCTGCCCAACCGACGTCGTACACATCGATCCCGTCCGGGTACGCGGTGAACGCCACCCAGCACCGAGACCCGAACCAGAGCGCCCCTTCCCAGCCGCCGAACGACGGCCAGGCGTCCCGGCGGACCAGCACCCTGGCATCGTCTCCATGATTCCTGGCGGCCTTCCTCCGGGACGTCGGCCAGCACCTCATCAACCCGGAACGCCAGATCCACCCTGTACATCGCGCACCCCCGTCCTCGTGATCACTAGGGGCAGCACCGTACGGCGAGACGCACACCGCGTGACGACCTGTGAATAACTCCGGGCATCCGTGGCCACGCTGAAAGAGTTCACTGAGTGGCCATGCTGGAAGACCCATAGCGCAGTTTGGGTTTGCTCCGGACCTGAAGCTGCGGTGGTCGCACTGCTCCTGTGACGCGTATCACGATCAAATGCCAGCACGTCTCGTTTCTTCGACTTCCTCTCTGACTATGAATGGAGTGCTTGGTCGCAGTCATCTCACGACCGTGACGCCTCATTAGAGGAAGGGAAGTACTTGTCTAGAGCGAGAAGATTCAGGTGGGCCATATTCGCCTGACTCTGATAACCGCAGTGGGGACCACCGGGGTCGCCCAAGGGGCCAATGGCGAGCCTTCGGTGACCAATGCGGTAGCAGCCACTCCGGCGGGAGAGGAACCGTTAGCTGAGTACAAGCCAGTGGTCTCGGCCAATCCGCAGGATTGTTCTGATATCACGAAGGCTCGCCAGTTGGCTCGCAGTGGGATCACGAAGATCGGCTGCATCACAATCGGAAGTCCGTCCAGCGCCAGGGCGAAGGCAGAGAAGAAGCTTCTCAACGAAGTGCGGGATGCCTCGGACCTTTGTACGTCGGGGTACTGGTACCACGACAGGTACGAAGCCTGTGGTGCCGACCTACCGGTGTCCTACGAGGTCATCAACACCCAGAACGGCACCGTCGTCGGCGGCGCATCCTTCACCGCACGGCAGGAGATTCAACTCAGTGCCCGCGACAGCCTGTGGTACTCAAGCCCATCCCTGAAGTTGGTAAGCGCCTGGGGAGAGGCAAAGGGGCTTACAGCCGAGTGGGACCTGGAGTGCGACACGGCGGCGGCCTGCGCCAGTACCGACGCCTGGGGCGGAGCAGCGCCGATCGCCGTCGGCGGGCAGTTGTAGGGCGCAACGAACCTTCAGCGGAGTGGCGCTCAGGACTCCCAGGAGTTCACGGCGACCAACGAAATCACCATCCGGGCTACGGGGGCCTTTCTGATCAACCCGGCCACCTTGCCCATCCCGATGAAGGTCCGCTGCGACAAGATCGCGGCGGGCTCCTTGGGGTGCGTGTTCCCCGAGTTCGAACCGACCATGGCACTCCCCATGGAGAACGCTGGTCAGGTCAACGTCGCGTGGTCGATGAACAACCTCTCAGACCATTGGGGTTACTACGGCCAGGGGGCCCACTGACGCGGGAGATGGACAATTCGTAGCCGCTGCGAACCGGGCGAAGATCTGCGAGGACGGCGCCTGGCAGAGGATGGACATCGTGGCGAACGACAGCTGTGACGAGTTCTCGTTCGCGGCCACGAAGCAGAGCGGCGGTCAACTAGGCTTGACCGGAGCGGATTGTGCCGAGATCCGGCCGGCTTACGAGGACGGCCAGTGGTGGGTCTATGAGTACGGAAGCGTCACGGGTAAACGATGCACCATCGGTCACGTGCCGCTGAGTGAGAACCAGTCAGTGGGCGGTTCTCTGTCTGCGTTCTATCAGAACCAGCGCGTCCTCAGTGACGACAAGTTCTGGATGTCCGTGGGCTGATGACGACGGGACCGGTGTGGTGCCGTGAGCACCGCACCGCTCCTTTCCCGTGCATATCATGCGTTGTTGCTCCAGTCGCGGGACTCGCGGACTTCGGGAACACGCGCCCCTAAGGGCTGTCCCGTAAATGATCTGCGGATGATGGGTGGACTGACAGGAGTCCTGGTGGTCTGGCCCGTGCGGGCAGCACCTACCATGCCTTCGTGACGCGCCCCTGGACAGTACGAAGGATGGCCGATCAGTTCGTCGAGCTGCTCGGAACAGCTCCTGTCAGCGTCGATGGCGGCAAGCTGACGTTCGTCCAGGGAACCCTGCACACCACGCTTTCGATCTGGAAGGACCGCTACAACCGGTCGGCCTTCGGCTGGATGGTCTATACGGAGCACACCGCTCTCCGTGACCAGATGGATGGCTTCGGCGGGGTGGGCATCCGGATCGACCACCCCTCGCCATCCGGCGACCCAGGTCCATCTGACATCCCGCCCGCCGCCTGCTACCCCTGGCCAGCGGGCAGCGCTCCACTCGCCTCCGAGGTCACCGTCAGCGTCACTCGTTACGGGCCGCCCTCCCTGCGCTTCGTCCGCGACTCCCACGACCTGGGGCTGTTGCTCCTGGCAGACCACCATGCCCACCGGGGCGGGGTCTGGTCCTTCACGCCGGCCAACAGCGAACCGGCACGGCTTGCGCAGGCCATCCTTCTGGCTCGTCAGTGTGGTGATCAGGATCTGGAACGGGCGGCTGTCGCCAAGCTGCGAAACCGTGGCGAGGAACCGGTGGTCCGTCGCCCCGACTATCTGTTCCGGCAAGCTGTCGCCGACTGGTCCCGGCAATACGCCAAAGCCTCTGGCATTGATCTCAGCGACCTGGCCAAACTCAAGCGGAAACGCCCTCAGTACCCAGAGATCCCGTAGCTCAACACGGCTTCTCGGGTTCGGGAGATGATCTCGCCGTGACTGGTGTGATCACGGCATCGGAGCCCCACTGGATAGGCCCGTTCACTGGGCTGGGCCCGCAGCAGTTCGGCACGCTCCTCGCCGCGCTGCGGAAGGAAGACGCGGCCCCGGTACGCAAGGGGCGACCATGGGGTCTGCCGCTGGAAGACCGCGTGCTGCTCGTCATCGCCTACTGGCGAACCAACCTGACACTACGACAGCTCGCTCCGCTGTTCGGGATCTCAAAGTCGTCCGCCGACCGCATCATCGACCACCTCGGACCAACCCTTGCTCTGCGTCGACGTCGGCGGTTCCGCAAGGACGCCGTGCTGATCGTTGACGGCACCTTGGTTCCCACCCGCGACCACAGCATTGCCGAGCGTTCGAAGAACTACCGGTACTCCACCAACCACCAGGTCGTCCTCGACGCCGACACCCGGCTCGTCGTCGCTGTCGGCCGACCCCTGCCAGGCAACCGCAATGACTGCAAGGCATGGGAGCTGCCCGGCGCGAAAGCTGCCGTCGGCAGGACAACCGTGATCGCGGACGGCGGCTACCGCGGCACCGGCCTGGTCATCCCGCACCGCCGGGAAACCGGCCAGGCCGAACTTCCAGTCTGGAAAGAGGAACACAATGCCTCTCACCGCAAGGTCCGCGCCCGCGTCGAGCACGCCTTCGCACGCATGAAGACGTGGAAGATTCTCCGCGACTGCCGCCTCAAGGGCGAGGGTGTTCACCACGCCATGCTCGGCATCGCCCGCCTCCACAACCTCACCCTCGCCGGGTAACAGCGAGGAGGGAGCAGGTCAGTAAGCATGTCGTAGATCATTGACGGGACAGCCCTTAGGGAATCGCTGGCAGGCTGGCCATGGTAATGGACCCCGGAGTTAGTTGGGGGACCTGCACCCCTGTCAGCTCGTATACGATGCGCAGACCCTTGCCCTCCCACTCTAATCCACCATCGAAGCACCCTACTTGCTCAAGCAGTGGAAGCAGCCGGTCAGGGGCATTGCCGCTCCGTTCGTAGGAACGCATCACTTCAAAGGAGGTGACTTCCTGCTGCTCTTCCCACAAGTGCACATTGCACATCGCGAACACCCGAGAAAAGGCGACGGCGGTCGTCGCCCGCGATACGGATGCTAGCCGATTCGGCAGAGTAGCGCTCGCGCTGTGGGGGGTGACAAGGTAGACCCAGTTCCCTTCTTCACCCGCCCACACTGCTGTCCACCGGTGCGGCTCCTGCTGCCCCTCCCACAAGAAGTCGTCTATTTCTTCCTGGTCTTCAGGGGTGAAAATAGAATCTTCCACACAGCCTGTGCGCGCCAATAACTCTCGGACTGTCATAGATCTTCCCAGCACCAGAGAGTACGTCTCCCAGTAGTGCCCCAGTCAGGCATTCACGACCTCAGTCACGGCCCCTCCTCTGCTTGCAGGTAGTAGATGCAACATAGCTGGGTCTTCGTTCAGCGGTGCGGAGGGGTGATGGTCATCCCCACCGAGTACGACAGCCACCGCCTGCGCCTGGTGAGCCAGTCAAGGAAGTTGTGGGAACCGTCGGCGGAGTCCGTGCGGACGAGGGCGTGCTGGCCACGCGGGAGCTTCCTCGGCAACTGGGCCAGCAACGCACTCGGCCGGCCCAGTCGCGGGTAGGAGCCCCGGCGAGGCGGCAACGCAGCGCCGGAATCCCCGCGGACCAGCACCCACGCCCCGCAAGCGGACAAGGTTCCCCGAATCGCGTACGACGACTTGTTTCTCCTCGCTTCGGCGCGGGCGTGGGCGTGGGCGTGCCAGGGAGGACTCCCGATGACCCGAGACCGCCGCCGCAAGCAAGACGTCCGCGCCTTCCACGACGACAGTGATCCCCGGTACACCCGTGCACGCCGCCGGACGGCCAGCGCCCCGGGTGCGAGCATCCGCGACTACCCGGAGAGATCTACATCTGCACGAGCTGCGGACAGCCGGCATACGCCAGCGTGAGCGGCCCGAGTCACTTCGCCGAGCAGGACGGCGGAGTCTTCTGCCCGGCATTTCCCGCCGCGTCCGCCCTCCTCCGGATGGACTGGGACGCCTTCTCACTCGGCAGGCTCCGGGAGGAGTACCCGCGCCCCGTCTCGCGGACGTTGCAGCAGACACGGCACGCGGATGCCTTCCAGGCGTACGCCGGCCGCGTCGTCGTGTGCGCCCACTGCGGCCAACCCGCCTTCTACGACAGCGAAGTGGGCATGAGGCACTTCACAAACCAGTGGGACGGCATCCATTGCCCGCGCTTCCCCCCTCGCCGGGGAGACCGTCACGGTCAGGTGGCACCCGCGGTCCCTGGCCGACTGGAAGACCGGCTACGTCTGCACCTACCCACACATCACCGGATAGGTCACCGCAATCTCGTCACAGTGACCACGGCATGCCGGATCGTGCCGGCCAGGACCTCGACGACGAGATCCGCCATGGTCACCGTGTACGGCTCGCCGGTGTCCGTACGACCACGCCCGGACACCGGCGCGGCAGCCAGCAGGGCTGCGACCTGCGCGGCCAGCGGGGCCCCGAGAGCCTGCGACAGCACCGTACGACCGCCCGGCAAGCGGACCGCCAGGGTGCGCGGGCGGGCGGCCGGTCCCGTGTAGCCGATGACCTCGGCGTCGACCGTCTCGGAGTGCCGGACCTTCTTCCACGAGGAGGACCGGCCCGCCCGGTACGGGCTCGTCCCCAGCTTCGCGACGACTCCCTCGACGCCCGTGTCCTGAAGCGAGTCGAACCAAGCTTGCGCGACCTCCGGATCGTCCGTCGCCGACACAGCCTGAATTCGCGACGGCCCCGGCAAACCGACCAGCACGTCAAGCATGGCCGCGCGCCGCTCCTCGTACGGCCGGGCCCGGACGTCGCCCGTCGGCAGCGCGAGCACGTCCCAGACGATGAACAGTGCCGGGTACACCTCCGCCAACTCCCGCGCCCGGGCCGGCGACGAAGCAGCGCGGGACTGCGCAGCCGCGAAGGAGATCCGCCCGTCGACCACGACGACCGCTTCGCCGTCAAGGACGACGCCCGCGAGAAGCGAGAGCACGGTGATCACCGCGAGCATCGGCGGCGGTCCGGCGAGCAGAAGCACTCCGGCGAGGGCTGGGCCGGCCAGGGTCGCGGTCTGATCGATCCCGAGCAGGACACCCTGGACGCGGTGGGCCCGCGCTCCCGCTCGTCGGCCGGCGGCTGCGCCCGCGGTCTCGGCGGCGATGTAACTGAACTCTGTGAGCACGCCGGTCGTCGCCGCGAGCACCATCACGGTCGCGCTCGCCACGATGCCGGACGGGTGGAGATGAAGGAGGACCGCGCCGGCGGCGAGGGCCATCGCGCGTCCCAGGGAGGCGAGGTGGAAGACGACGGCCGCCCTGCGCCGGTCGACGACCGATCCGGCCCACCCGAACGCCGCCAGCCGCGGGATCCACTCCAGAGCGAACGCCGCTCCCGTCAGCGCGGCGGAGCGCGTGGTCGCCAGGACCAGCAGCGGGATGCCGTAGGTGGACATGGCGAACGCGAGGGCGTCCGCTGTGCGCGGCAGGTAGATGCTGCGCATCAGCCCGGCGGTGTGGGGTGCAGGCCGGGGTGTGACCGCTGCGCTCACGCGGCTGGCTCGGGCTCGGACACCCCGGTGATGCGGGGGTTGCCGGCCAGCCACTGGATCAGGAGGGCCCGGGGACGGGCAAGGTCCGCCTCGGCCTCGTCGCTCGGCAGGCGCGCGGCAGACCGTCGCGAGAGGCCGTCGGTGCCCTCGATCGGGATCGAGAGCACCAGCAGGTCGAGGACGTGTCGGATGCGAGTGCTGAACGCGCAGACCGGGGCCGGGTAGGCGTGGCGTCGGGCCCAGCGCGCAGCCGCGTCGTACAGATCGGCCAACTCCGATCCAGCCTCGGTCAGTTCCAGACCGGCGCCAGGCGCGACCCGGACGAGACCGCAGGCGCGGGCCGTCTCGGAAGCGCGACGCAGTTGGTGCGAGTCGAGGTCGGGGAGGGTACCGGCCAGCCCTCGCGGCGGAATCGCCCCGTTGTCGTCGATCTCGGTGACCAGGCGGATCAAGGAGCGCGAGGCCAGCAGCTCGATGGCGTTGCGTACCTCGGCAGGGGTGAAGAGGGTGGTCATCGGCGCGGTCCTCCCGCCTGGATGGCCGCCTTCGGGCGGATAGTCGTGGCGTGGGAGAAGAGATCGCGGTTGTGCCACGCCGGAGAGGCCCCGACCGTCCGGGCGGACGGGAGTGCCGCGGGGGCCGGCCGGGCCTGGCTGCTGCCCCATGGCCTGGGCGTGGGAGTCGCCTGCGGGTGCCCCCAGACGGGGTGCTGGGCCGCCTGGTTGAGGGGCTGCCCGGCCGACCAGGCGGACAGGGCGCCGAGAACGGGGCCCAGGCCCGTCGCCCGCCGCGGACAGCCGGTAGGGCAGGCCGATGCCGTCGGTGTCGACCAGTCCGTCGGCGACGAGCTGCCGCAGCGGCGGGTAGACGTTGGTCCAGTCGCTGCTGGGCATCACGATCCGGGCCAGGGCCCGGCCGCTGACCTGATCGCGGGACTTCAGCACCCACAGGATGGCGGCGGCGTGCCGCCGGGTGAGCAGGGTGAGGCTGTCCTCGATCTGCTCGATCGCGGGCAGCGGGCGGTCCGGCGTTTCCAGATGCTCCTCGGCCCAGGTGACGATCATCGGCAGGACCGGCAGCAGGGCTGCGCCACGCTCGGTGTGGCCGTAGGTCACATGCCGTGCGGTGTGTTCGGTGCGCTCGACAAGACCGGCGTCGCACAGTGACTTGAGCTTGGGGTGGAGCTGGCCGTTCTGCAGCCAGGACACCTTGGCCGCCAGCTCGCTGTATCGCTGCGGCGGGCCGGAGAGTGCCAGCAGGATCCTCACGTTCCAGCGCGGGGTGATCATGGCGAGGGCCTCGGTGACCCGGGCGATGTCGGCTTCGGTGTCAGGGGGCAGAGCGGTGATGGCCAAGGGATGAACTCCTGGGTGAGGTGAGGGAAATCGCCTGCGGTCAGCGGCTGTGCGCCGTGCTCTGAGCCGGAAGGGGCGGAGCCGCTGGGGGTGGCGAGGGAGTCGGCGGGGCGGGCGCCGGGGCCGGGGCACGGGCGAGGCTCTGTAGGACGGCCAAGACCGACTTGGCCTGGACGTCGCGGACTGCGACGGCTTCGGCGAGCCGGCGTGAACCGTCGAGAAGGTGGGAGACCTCGTGCCGGCCGATCTGCCGCTCGGGGTGGATGAGCCGGGCGAGTTGGTCGCGGTGAAGGTCGATGCTGCGCTCGGCGAGGGCGAGGTCGTCGTGCATGCCGAGCAGGGCCAAGAGCATGCCGGGCGGCTGGTCCTGGGCGTGGGCTTCGAGGTCGGCGAGCGGCGCGCCGTACAGGTCCTCGATCCGTCCGGCTATCTCGGTGGACGTGAGGTGGGGCAAGCGGGGGCTTTCACGTTCGGCGGGCCCGTGCCGCCCCGGCACGTGTGGGTGCTGGGGCGGCGGACGGGGGCAGGGTTGCAGTGGCCCTGAGCTGCGTCGTGCGTACGGGCCGGGCCCGCTGGTCGGGCGGGGGCATGGTGCGCAGCAGCTCGCCGAGGGCTGCGCGGTAGCCGTCGCGGGCATCGAGCGCCGCCTCCAGCCACTGCGCGTCGAAGCGGAGCTTGTCCGCCGACAGCTTGCCCATGTCGCGGTCCGGATCCATGTCCGCGTGCACGCGGTCCCGGACGCGGGCGACTTGCTCCTCGGTCAGGGCCAGGAAGGAGCGCAGCTCCAGGGCACGGGCGAGCGCAGGAGAGGCGTCGGGTCCGGCAGCCGCCTCGTGCAGCTCGGGAACCGGGTTCCCGAAGACCTTGTGCAGATCGGCGTCCATGGTGCTGGCCTTGAACCGGCTCATCGAACGGGCCTTCCCGCCCGCCCCGCCGACGCCGGCGCGGGTGTACCCGCGGGTCGGTGGGGAGCGCTGGTCTGCACCGCAGGCCCGGATCGGGGACGAAGGCGGGCGAGCCGTTCGGCGGCGAGGTCCTTCTTGCCCGGAGCGTCCGGGTCGAGGAGCCACCGCACGACCATGGCCCTGCCGTCGCGTGCGGTGACAGCCGCGTTCACGCGGTGGGCGAGACCCATCGTCGGGTCGTCGACCTCGCTGGGCTGGTTTCCAGCGCGGCGAGGAGGTCTTCCTCCGCGTGGTCGAGCACCAACTGGGCCTCGACGAGAAGGCCGTGCCACTTGACGACATCGGTGGCGTCAGGGTTCGCGGTCGGCGCGGCGGCGACCGCGGCCTTCAACTGGTCCATGTCCATGACGAAGCGCGCTTCGATCCGTTCGGTGAGCACGCCCACGACATCCTCAGCGTCATCGGATATGCCGTCGGTCAAAAAGGAAACTCCTGTTCTGAAAAGGCCGATGCCTAAGAATGTGAGGGGCCGCCGTACCCGGCGGCTCAGCCACTGACGGGGTCCTGCGGAATTCCTGTCAGCTCAGGCACATTCGGGTGTCGCGGTAGACGTAGGTGCCGGAGACCCAGCCCTTGACGCCCGTGGTCCGGTCGGTGATGTAGAGCCAGTTGCCGCTCTTCTTGTGCACCGTGAACTTGTGGCTCTTGTAGAGCACTCCGACCGCGGTGGACTTCGAGCTGGCCTTGGAGCGGATGGTCACGGCGGATGCGTGGACCTCGTACGGCAGCGGCGGCAGATCCGGGCAGGGGGTAACCACCGAGGTGGCAGCGGCGGGGGCCGCGCTCACGGGCGCAGTGGACAAGACCGGGAGTGCGAGTGCACCCAGCATGGCCGAGGATATGGCATTCGGGTGGCGCGCATGCGGAAGAAACCTCCGTGAAGGCATAGGGATTGCGTGGATGGGCGCCGCGGGGTTGTCCCGGCGGCTGTATAAGAGTCCGGAGAATCGCCGGTTTGGCTAACCGGCGATCGTCGGCTATGTTGCGCCGCGCCCGATCGGCCCGGGCGTTCCGCGCGAGCGGCCGGGAGAGCGCGGAGCAGGGGCCTTCGGCAGGGCGACCGGGCGGCTGGCTGCGGCTGCCGGGCGGACCGGCGGCAGAGGGCCGGCCTCGCCGGAAAGCCGGTCGTCGCACCACTGCAGGGCCTCGCCCACCGTGTCGAAGCCGCCCTCGCGCAAGGTGTGGGTCCAGGCGCCGGTGTCGACCTCCTCGACCACGACGCGGAACGGGGAGGGGGCTCGCTCCAGGGCGCGCAGCACCACGACGGTGACCATGTCGTCCGGGTCATCTCGGGTGGAGGAGTAGCCCATGGCGTAGTGGTCGCCATCGCCCGCGAGGCGTCGCTCCAGCGCACGCGTCGCCTCGTCGGCCAGCGGCGGGCTCAGCTCGGGGTTGAGGCCGATGGCGTCGGGCGGGCCGCCTCGGTGGATGAGCCAGGACTGCGCCATCACCGGCAGCGGCAGCGGCAACGGCAACGGCAACGGCAACGGCAACGGCAACAAAGCCTGCTCGAAGTCGAACGTCTCCTTCTCCCGGTCCCGCTTCAAGTGCACCGCGACGTACTGCGGCATGCCTGGGTGCCCGTAGGCGGCGGAGCGGCCGAACAGGACGTAGTAGCTGTGCGCCCCGTCGGGAGTGGGGTGTTCGGCAAGGGGACTGAGCCGAAGCTCAGGAGTTGTCACCAGCGGGACCGGCTGAGCTGGTGAATGGGGACGACCGAGGCAGCCTGGTTGTCACACGCGAGGCGTCCGACTTGTCACAGGCGCTCATTCGGCAGTCTTTCTGTCACCAGAAAGATCTGTCGGGCTGTGCAGCGGAACTGGGAACTGCGAGTTCGGCTCGGGACCTACGCTGGCGCTACCTTCCACCTTGTCTAGGAGTAGCGTGCCGCCTGCCTTCGTTCACCGGATCACGAAGTACGACCCCGCCGACCGTGACGAGCACGGCAGCTACCGGGGCGCGGAGGAGGCGGTCAGTGACCACGGGCCAGTCGAGGCCGCGTACCTGGAGGCAATCTCCGCGTTCGCGGAAGCTGTGGGCATCGACCGGCTGGAGATCCGTGAGCCCTCCGTCGCCGGGCTCGTCCACTTCGGTGCCCAGCCGGCGGTCGAGGGACACGGTCTTACCGGTCTCTTCCCGGCTGACCTCACCGGTTACCACGACGGCGCCGAGGTCTCCTTGGCGGTGGCCCTGGAGCTGATCCGCGTCATGCTCCGTGAGCAGGGCGCCTGGTGTCGGCTGGAGGCGGGAGACGTTTTTGCCGTGCACGTCGGATGGGACCAGTACGTGTACGTGGGCAGCGACCGACCCTGCACGGACGCCGTGGCCCGTACGCGGGAACTCGGCCTCTTCGCAGAACCGCTAGCCGCCTCCCCCTACGCCGCGGAACCAGAGGTGACAGAAGCCGCCGACGAAGGCTTCTGGGCGACGGTACGCACCGAGCTGGCGACGCGACAGGGCCTGCTCCTGGAGGAAACACACATCGTCAACGCCACACGCTGGCACCGTCTCACCACGGAAAACCTCAACACGGTGCGCGCCGGTCTCGGCCCGCGCGCCCTGCTGACCGTCTGGCCCGACCTGCAACCCGACGTCGGAGCGGTCCTGACCGCACTGCCGTCCGAATGGCACATCGAGTTCGTCTGGGAGACGAAGGACGGAACGATCAGAGACGTGACCGTCGATGAGACCCAGTACCAGGAGCTCGCTGCCCTGGTAGCCGACGCGCGAGCGGCCTGCGCGCTGTCCCTCTACACCGACGAACGCAGTCCACTGCTCCAAGCCGTTCTACCCGACAGCGACGGCGTGCTGCGCGCACGATGGTGACCCGATTCATGAGCTGAAGCTCAGGGTTGTCACGGCACCGGAAAGCTCCGCACCTCGCAGGTGGAGTTCAGCGATGCTGTGCCGGGGTGGACGGCGACGTGCCGGACCGGGCCGGGAGCTTCGACGCCTGGGTCGTGGGCGTACGTCGGGTGGCGAGCAGCGCGGCGCGTCCGGCGTCGGTGAGTGCGATCGGCTGGCCGGCGTGCACGGGGTGGCCGGTGTCCCGGACGACCATGCCGGCGTCCTCCAGCCGCTGCAGCTTGGCGTGAGAGATGCGGGCCCCGGAGGCAGCGGTCACGGACAATCGGCCGGTCAGCAGGTGTTCGTAAAGCTTGGCGCCGCCAGCGATGGCGAGTAGCGCCGCCTGGTCATCCATCGAGAGCGGCTTCGCGCCGGGCATTGAGGCCGCCGCGGCGGCCTCAATGGGCTCCAGGGCGGCGAGCACTTTCCGGGCAGCGGCGTCCCGCGCGCCGGCGGTCTCCTCCAGCTGAGCCACGGTGCGGTCGATGCGCGTGAACAAGGCGTCATCGACGTCGAACTCGCCGCTGGAAAGGCAGCCCAGGAGGCGGAGGTAGAAGGTGACGCCAGTCTGGGTCTTGGCCAACTCGCGGTGCTGGTCGACCAGCCGGGCATGCGGCTCGTCGAGGACGCCGCGGTCGCGGTAGGCCCACAGGGTGTCGATGTCGTGGCCGGTGACGGCTTCGAGACGATGGTCGAGGGGGGAGACCGCACGGCGGGCTGGTGTCGGCGCGGGTTCAGGGGGCATAGGCGGCGCTCCATAGCGTTCAGCGGGTGTGATGGTGCGCGGGGTTCTGGGCGGGACGGGGCAGACCCGGCAGTGCGGTGGGCGGCGGACCAGGCCGAGGCGCGGGAGCACGGCTGGTCAGCTGCGGGGAACGGGAGCGGGCCGCGTGGGTGCGGGCGCTCAGCGGCCGGCGGGTCATCCCCAGGCGGCGGCCGACCTCGTCATAGACATCGTTGCCCGCACGCGGCCGGACCGCGACGACGTGAATCTCCTTCTGGTGCGCGGACTCCGCAGGCGCAGGGCGGACGCCGTAGACGACGCGCCAGTCCTTGCGCGAGTCCACGAACAGCTTGCGATAGCCCTCCAGGTCACCGTCGAGGCGTAGCCCGAAGCGCTGCGCGTTCACGACTTCCTGCAGGTAGGCGAGGGCGAGGTCGCGGATATCGCCGGGGGCCTGGAGGAGATCGGTCAGCGCGCGGGGGTCGAAGCTCAGTCCGAAGGCGGGCTGTCCCACTCCCGCGGTCACGACGCCTGCTCGTCCGGCTCGGCGGTTCCTGCAGGCTGCGCCGTGGACGCCGCATCCGTGCGCACGGACGGCGGCGGGCCGGGCAGAAGACGGTGCGCGGGCCGATCGGGAGAAGTCATGCAGGCCGACAGCGGCCCGCCCGGTGCGCGGATCGCCGCAACGGCGTGGGTGAGGAAGTCCCGGTGCCACACGAACAGGCCGCTCAATCCGGCCTCGGGGTCCTTGTGCTGCTGGTACGCGAGCCACAGGGCGTGGAGCCAGGCCACGACATCATCGTGCTCCTGCCACTGCAGGCACCAGGGCGCCGCGGTGGTGACCTCCGCCCCGTAGACCGGGAGGAGGAAGTCGTCGACCCAGTCCGACAGAGCGTCGAGTTCGTCCTCCCTTTCCTCTCCGTCGAGTTCCAGGATCGGGCGGGGTTCCGGCGGAGCGGCGGCATGCGGGCCGCCGAGCCCCGGCATGCCGAACGCGGCGAACGGCGATCCGCCCGGTGCCGGGGCGGACGCGAGGTGGTCGAGTTGCTGCGCCTGTTGCGCCGACTGCTCCATGAGCCGTCGGACGCTCGCCTCGATTCCCTCCAGCTGCGGATCCGGAATGCGAACCGGCTCCAACTCCCCATTGTCAGACGGTTTTGTGGATTCGGGCATGAAAAAGCTGGGCCTCCTACGAGACGTGGAATGAGAGGAAGACGGAAGCGGCGACGCGCGGAGCGGCCAGCGAGTTTCAAGTCCGCTTCGTCGGATTGCCGGCCAGGGCGCCTGTCGCTTTGACGGGTAGCGCGCTCGCGGCTCAGGCAGTGAGAATGACGTCGTCTTGTGTGAGGGTCTCGCGGATCGTCTCGGTGAGCCGGTCGGCCGCAATCGACGCGTAGTGCTCGGTCTTCTCCACGCCGATGAAGTCCCGGCCTTCCAGCAGGGCGGCGACGCCCGTGGAGCCGGAGCCGGCGCAGAAGTCGAGCACCGTGCCGCCCTCGGGGCTGATCTTGACCAGCTCGCGCATCACCTCGACAGGCTTTTGCGTGATGTGCTGGCGCTTCGCCCCCGAGGGCTGCGAGGCCGAGTACATGCCGGGCAAATAGACGGGGTTCCGGGAGCCGTCGATCGCTCCCTTCGAGGCCCAGACGATGAATTCACAGTTTTGCGTGAACCGGCCCTTTTGCGGCCTGGCCTGCGGCTTGTGCCAGGCCAGCACACCGCGCCACAGCCATCCGGCCGCCTGGATCGCGTCCGTCGTGGTGGGCAGTTGGCGCCAGTCGGTGAACAGCAGCGCGGTTCCGCCGGGCTTCGTAAGGCGGTGGGCTTCGGTCATGATCTGCGTCAGCCAGAACGAGTAAGACCTCTGGTCCATGTTCTCGCCGGTGAAGTCGGCGAGGTCGTTCTTGGCGTCGGCGGAGGTGTACTTCTGCTTCGCGGAGCGGGTGGTGCGCTCCTTCGCGGTCCGACCCCCGCTGTTGTACGGCGGGTCGGTGATGACGGAGTCGACGCAGTCGTCCGGAAGGCCGGCGAGGACACTGAGGGCGTCGCCCTGGTGCAGGGAAAAAGGCAAAGAGGAACCCCTATTCGGGTGCGGAATCGCGGAGGGAACTCACCGCCTCGCGCAGAAGTCCTCGCGGGCCGGAAGTTGGCATGCAGAAGCCCAGGGCCGCAGACCGAGGAGGGCGAGGGGAGTCCAAAAACTGTAGAGGCGAATCCGCCGACGACCAAGAAGTGCGTTGCCGAGGTGCCGGATTCCGATACCTCGCGCCGACTTTTTGGTCAACCGCCGATCTGCGCCTACTGTTTTTGAACCGCCCGGCGCACACCGCCGCTGGCTACTCCCCGCCTCGCCTCACGGAGGTACCCCCTGCCCCGGCACACCTAGCTCACGGCCCGGCCACGCGGAGCGAGCGGCAACTCGCCCGCACAGGCCCGCCCCTGATCGCCCACCCCGGCCGCCGCGCCCTTCCCCCACGCCTCGCGCACGCGGCACGCCGGACACCGCACCCCGAAGGGCACCCTCGTGACGTCTCGCTACCCACCCCTGCCCGAAAACGCTGACCGGCGAGCGGTCCGCTCCGGTTGAAGTGGCTCGCCGCCGGCGTCGGCGTCGTCTTCCTCTCCCCGATCCTGCTCGGCGGCGCCGGCATGATGCTGGCCTCCTCAGCCGACGCCGTGCAGAGCAGCGGTTCCTTCAGCAACTGCCTGACCGACCTCGACACCGACAAGGTCGCCGAACAGGTCACCAAGATCCTCGACGGCGCCTCCGGCAGAGGCGTCCACATCGAGGGCCTGGACCGAGGACGGCGTCGACCGTCGTTTCATCCAGCAGCAGGTCGGCCACGACTGCGACAGCTCCACCGCGATCTACACGCACGTCAGCGACGACTTCATGAACACTGCTCTGAGCAAGGCACTGGCCCCGGCGTTCGCTGGCGTCTGACGAGGAAGGACCCGATGATGGCCGCCAAGCTCGACTACCACTGGCACCTGCGCAAGATCATGGCGGACCGCGGGATGTTCTCCACCACCGATCTCATGGCGCCGTTGAAGGAACGCGGCATCACGCTGTCCAGCAGCCAGGTCTACCGCCTCGTCGTGGACGACCCGAGCGACTCAGTCTCAAGATCCTCATGGCCCTGCTCGACATCCTCGACTGCCCCATGGACGACCTCATCGAACCGATCGCCACGGCCGCGGCGGCGAAGAAGCCCAAGAAGGCCGCCGCAGGTGGGACCTCCGTCACCGAAGGTGTCGGCGAGCTGCGGCCAAGGCGAGCGCGGATCAGTGGAGTTGACCGGTGATTGAGAACTCTGAGGAGGTCCTCGCCGATCCGGTCGGGATGATCGTGCGGCTGGTCGGTAACGTCGAGAAGCACCTGGACGCCGACCGCGTCCGTGGCATCGTCTGCAACCTCGTACGCTCACGGGCCGGCCGCCGCAATCTCGCCCAGGCGCTCCACGACAACCCCTCGCTGCTGCGGACCGGCAAGCCACCCGCGCCGTTCCGCGTCGCCAAGCTGCTGATGGCCCTCCGTGAAGCAGGTGCTCGGGACACCGCCCTGCCCCATTGCGGTGAATGCGGTCGCCCCCGCCCCTACGTCGGCAGCCGCTCGGGCGGACGCTGGGGATGCTCACCCTGCTTCGACAAGCCCGCCGTCTGCGCGGGCTGCCGTCAGCAGCGGCGAGTCGTCAGGCGTGACCGCCATGGCCAGCCCCGATGCGCCAAATGCCCCGACATCGACGGCGATCCCGTCAAGGAACTCACCCAGCTGATCACCGGCCTCGACCCGGCGCTCGATGCTGACACCGTCCGGACCGCTCTCGAACGAGCCACGAAGCGGCCTGCCGGGCAGTACCGACTGGCCTGGGCCGTGATCGAGCGTCCCGAGCTGCTGACCAGCGCCGGGCACGAGGCTCCCACTCCGGCGGTGCTGCGGTTCATCAGCGAACTCGTCGCCGGCGGCGCCACCACCGTCGTCAAGCCGGCCTGTCCGCGCTGCCACGGGGTGAAGGCGCTGTCGAAGCTCCTGGAGGGCCAGCGGATCTGCCGGGCCTGTTTCGCCAAGCATGCGGCTGTCCCCTGCGCACGTTGCGGCGCCGTTCGTGAACCCGCTACACGGGATGCCGCCGGTCAGCCGCTGTGTCCCACCTGTCTGATCCGTGACCCGGTCAATCTAGAAGTCTGCGTCGGCTGCGGCCGCCGTCGGCCGGTCGCGGTCCGGCTCGCCGACGGTGTCCGCTGCCCCAGCTGCAGGCCGAAGGAGGTCCAGGAGTGCGGGCATTGCGGCCGCACCGCCCCTTGCGAGATGTCCCGGGCCACCGGACAGCCCTGGTGCGAACGCTGCCAGCAGCGATGGGTGACCTGCAACGGCTGCGGCAACGTCGCCCAAGCCCGCGGCGGCAGCTTCGAGGAGCCGTTGTGCGCGAAGTGCACCAATCCCGACCCCGGCTTCTGGGGACGCTGCCCGGTCTGCGAGACCACCTGGCAGCTCAGCCCCCGGGCCTGCCAGCGATGCGTCCTCGACCAGAGGATCCGCGGTCTACTCGGCAACAACACCGGCACCATCGGCCCTGAACTTGTGCCGTTCCACGAGGCATTGACGAGTGCCGAGCGCCCCGATGTCGCTCTGGCCTGGATCTCCCGGCCGAAGGTCCAGGACATGCTGGAACGCATCGGCCGCGACGAACGCCGCGTCACCCACGACATCCTCGACGACCTTCCTGCGGGCAAGGTGCTCGCGCACCTTCGCAGCGTCCTCGTTGCCACGGGAGCCCTGACGCCTCGCGACGAACGGCTCGTCGCCCTGGAGAAATGGATCACCGAAACGGTCCAGGCCCGCACGGACATCACCGCACGCCGGATCCTGCACGGCTACGCGGTCTGGCACCACCTGCGCCGACTCCGCCGGCGCATCGGCGACCAGCACACCACCCAGCTCCAGGACCTCAACGTTCGCTGCCACGTCACCGCCGCCGACAACTTTCTCACCTGGCTCGCCGCCCAGGGACTCGCCCTGGACGCCTGCACGCAAGCCGACCTGGAACGCTGGATGACCGATCCCGCCTTCACTTACCGCGACGAGACCGGCCACTTCGTCCGCTGGTCCGTATAGCACCGCCATGCGCATGGCCTCACCTTCGGCACTGTCCGCTGGACAGGCCCGCAGGGCACCATCGACAGCGAGAAACGCTGGGCCGACGCACGACGCCTCCTCAACGACGACACCCTGCCCACCGCGGACCGCGTCGCCGGGCTGCTGCTGATCCTCTACGCACAGAAGATCTCCACCATCAGCCAGCTCACCGTCGACGACGTCAATATCACCGGCGAGACCGTCGCGATCGCCTTCGGGACCTCGCCGGTCGTCCTCCCCATGCCGCTGGCCACCCTGGTCCGCGAACTCGTCGCGAACCGACGAGGCAAGGCCAAGATCGGCACCCGGGATGATGCTCCCTGGCTCTTCCCCGGAGGCCAGCCAGGTCGCCCGCTCAGCGACAGCCAGATCGGCCTGCGGCTCCACAAGATCGGCATTCAACCCCAACAGGACCGTTCCACTGCCCTGTTCACCCTCGCCGCAGAACTCCCCGCCGCGATCCTCGCCCGGATGCTCGGCGTCCACATCCAGGTCGCCGTCCAGTGGCAGAAGGCATCCGGCGGGGACTGGGCCGCCTATGCCGCCGACGTCAGCCAGCGAGGAAGATCATGACTGAGGTATTCCGATGCAGCCCGCTGACTGCTCGGGGGGGCGGGCGCACCCTTCTCATGGTTCACCTCACACCATCAGGGAGCAGTGTGAAGAAGCAACACTCCGAACAGTTCGCCTTCTGGGTCTGTCGGCGCCTCTTCGGTCAACTCACCCCCTACGACCGGTGCTTCATCTGCGGCGACATGCACATACCGCCCACACCCCAACACCCCCACAACGGCCGCTACGACTTCACCGGACCACGGGCCGCCGTCGAAGTCGTATCCATCGTCGACTCCGGCACGCTGCGGAACTTCTCCTCCTGGAACAAGCATCACGAGGGCAACTACATGGGCGACCTCGAGGGGCCGCCCTCCGACTTCGGTCTCACCCTCCCGTGGGTCATCGGCATTCCGGCAACAACGCTAGTCCGCGACTATGACCAGGTCCTTGAGGCCGTCCGCTCCATGGAGTACGCCAGCATCTACTCAACAACGCCTTACGACAGTAGAAACAAGAGCCACCGATCCCACCAACCAGGCCGCCTCCACTGCATCTTCTGCCAGGTAGCCTTCACCGCATCCTTCAGCGCCCACGTGGACCCCGAAGGGCTCATTGCTTCCCGGCCCGGCCTGGCCATCATCACCGTGTCCGAAAGCATCAGGCACGCACTCCCCGACATCTGGGAGTCCATCCGGAACCTTCTCAACCCCACCATCCAGCTGCGCAGCGATGTCATGGCCAAGCTGGACCTGGCCGAGCAGCACGGAAAACAGCGCCGCGTCGCTTGCTTTGTCCTTGACGATTTCATCTCCATGGGGCTGTGGAACGACGAGCTCAAAGACACCCAGCTCATGTCTTTCGACTGGGAAGCGATCCATCCCGTCACTGACGTCGTCGTAGCTTCCCCCTGGCAGAAACGCGCCCTGGTCTTTCACCACGACCAACCCGCACGCTCTGTATACGTGCGTGGCGCCGACAAGCCTCCGCACCCCCGCACTGTGGGCTGCCCCTAGTGCTTCGGCAGCACCTGCGGGGACGCTCCATCGCTCCAGTTCGGCACGTGGTCACCTATCGCGCCGAGACCAGCTGCGAGTGCCACCTGGACCCGGCATTCAGACAGTTCCAATACCCGACTCCACCGTTAGCCGTGTTCGACGAAGACGTCATCCGCCATTACCTCGCCCATCTCAACGAACGCCGCCAGCTCCGCCCCGACCACGAATACCGCGACGTCACCAGCGACGAGTGGGACGAGTTCGAGGAGCACGTCGACAAGCGCAAGGTCGAACTCGGCGCATGCGGGCGTCCCTACGGCACCCCCTGCCAGCATGAACACGCGTGCATCCGACGTCCCATGCTCCAGGTCAGCCCCAAGATGATCAGCCGGCTTGACGACCTGGAAGCCGACCTCATCACCCGCAGAGCCCGCGCTCAAGCCGAGGGCTGGGCCGGTGAGCTCGAAGGGCTCGACCTCACCCTCCAGCTCCTCCGCGCCAAGCGCGACGACACCCACCGCCGAACCCAACGCCCCACCGTCGACCTCGGCATTCCCACACCTCGCAGAACAAAGAAGGATCAGTGAAACCCGACTAGCGCCGGTCCGACCGCCGCGCCCTCGACTGCCATCTCGACCGCGGTACCGTCTGTCGTACTCGACATATGCTCCACGCGGTGCTTCACTCGTGATATGGCATCAATTCGACTTACACGCCCGACACTTGAGGTGATCAAGGTGTTGCTGGCGTCCACCCCCGACTCCCCCGCCTGGGGTCTGAAGATCTGCGAGGAGGCCGATCTCGGGTCCGGGACGGTGTACCCCATCCTCGAGCGCCTGGTCGACGCGGGCTGGGTCACCCGGTACGAGGAGACCGGGGAGCACCCAGGCAGGCCCAAGCGGTACTACTACGAGCTCACGGCAGTCGGCCAGCAGGCGGCGCGCGAGGCGAGGGAACGGAAGCCCCGGTTCTTCGGGCTGCGCGCCAGGGCCGAAGGGGGCGCGGCATGAGCACGGAGGGGCAGCGCGAAGAGGACGACCGCCCCGGGTGGCCGACCATTCTCGCCGTTCTGATCCCGATCCTGGCCGGAACGGCGACCGCGATCTTCTTGCTGGTGGGCTACGGGGTGAAGCTGCTCGACCCGGAGTCGGCGTTCGCCCAAGACCTGCTCAGCGGCGGCTGGCTCTTCGGCACGATCACGGCACTCGCCATCCTGCTCGCCGCCGCCAGCCTCTTGATCACCGCTCTACGCAATCGCCCGCCGGGCGCGGAGGAAGAGACCCCGGCCTCCTCCCACACTCGTACGCCCCCCACGCCGGGCAGAGCCGCCCGCCGGACCGTGGACCTCGCCTCCTTCGTAGCCGGCCGACACAGGGCACACCTCCGGCAGGAGTGGGCAGCGGTCCTAGCCGGCGATCCGGGAAACGGCATCGTCCTCTCCCCCAGCCGCAGGGCGCGTTACGCCCTCGGCTTCCTCTGGGCGGCATTGCGCATGCGCCTACGGGACTTGGTCGCCCCCCTATGGCTGCCGGTCGACTGGCTGCTCTCGAAGGAATCACGAACGAACGGACTGATCACCGCGGCCGTCGGCACCCAGGTCGTCTACATCCAGCACGCGGACGGCCTGCACACCCTGCTCACCGATGGCTGGGGCTGGTGCGCCGGATGCGGCATCGCCCTGCGCCTTCTCGTCGGGTGGCTGCGCCGGATCAGGGGCATCGAACTCGCCTCGGCGCGCGAGAACGCCGAGGGCGGCTAGGCCAGCGCATCTTCGCCCATCGAACGAGTTCAGCGACCTCCTCACGGGTCAGCTCGTGGTCGTCCTAGTTCGGGAAGATGCCCTCGCATCCGGAGGCATGGCTGATCACCCGCTGATTGTTGGTGCAGCTGGCCATCCAGGACCCTGTCCTGGCCACAACCGGCCGTCCGGCGCCCCATGCCAGCAACCGATCAGCTGTCCCCTCAGGAAAGGAACATCCTCCTGCGTCTCATAGCCCGCCCCACCCATTCGAGTGAAGTGCAGATAAGCACCGACTGCTGGAAGGCGGCGCGCGATGCCGACACGGAGTCGAAGGGTTCGAGCGGCGCCTTCGTGCTCTGCAGGAGGCCGGAGAGGTCGTCGACCCGCGGATCTCGCAGATCGAACGGCTCAAGGCCCAGGTCGCCGAGCTCAAGGAACGCCTGGCTCAGCGGGACGAGACCGTTGCCGAGCTCACCACGTTCAAGGAACTCGCCGTCTCGCGCCTGGCCGCACAGCACGACGAGATCGTACGTCTACGGGAACAGGCCGCAGCCCTCGGCAGCGTCCGCCGCCCGCCCGCCGCCCGCCCCGGAACGGCCCCGTACGGATCGTGCAGCTGAGCCTGACGCTACCGACGGGTCCGGACACGGCGAGGGAGGCCGTCGGTATGACCTGCCGTGTTCCCTCGCCGTCCGCACCAATGACCCCCTCGGGGGTGACGCTGATCGAGGGCTCGTCGATGGGCAGATCGTGGTGTTCATACAGGTCACGGCCCCCGAATGCCTTCCCGGGATGCTCGTTGAAGGCGGTCACGATGCACTGATAGACGGTGGCGCGGTGTCGTCGGCGCGTATGCGGTTTTTGATACGCGGACGATATATGCCCGCTCGTAACATCGAGAGTATGCGTGTGTTGATCGTCGAGGACGAACCCTATATGGCGGAAGCCATCCGCGATGGCCTGCGCCTGGAAGCAATCGCGGCCGACCTCGCGGGCGACGGCGACATCGCCTTGGAAATGCTGAGCATCAACAGCTACGACATTGCCGTCCTCGACCGCGACATCCCCGGCCCTTCCGGTGACGAGATCGCCAAACGCATCGTCGCCTCGGGCAGCGGCATGCCGATCCTCATGCTGACCGCGGCCGACCGCCTCGACGACAAGGCATCCGGCTTCGAACTCGGCGCCGACGACTATCTCACGAAACCGTTCGAACTGCAGGAACTCGTCCTCAGGCTCCGGGCGCTCGACCGCAGGCGTGCCCACAGCCGGCCTCCGGTCCGTGAGATCGCGGGGCTGCGGCTGGATCCGTTCCGACGCGAGGTCTACCGGGACGGCCGCTACGTCGCGCTGACGCGCAAGCAGTTCGCCGTACTCGAGGTCCTCATCGCCGCCGAGGGTGGTGTCGTCAGCGCCGAGGAACTTCTGGAGCGCGCGTGGGATGAGAACGCCGATCCGTTCACCAATGCTGTGCGCATCACCGTCTCAGCACTGCGCAAGCGTCTCGGTGAGCCGTGGATCATCGCCACGGTCTCCGGCGTCGGCTACCGAATCGATGCACAGCCGCAGGCCGGAGAGAGGGGAGAGAACCGTGGATAGAGCGCCTGGATTGAGTGTCCGCCTCAAGCTCACCCTCAGCTACGCCGGATTCCTCATGCTCGCCGGTGCCTTGGCGCTCGCCGCCGCAGGAGTGTTCCTCCTGCGACAGGGGTGGTTGCAAACCAACGAAGAGGGGGCATGGAAAAGAAACCCGGTCACCGACTTCGTGCAGGGTTTCGCGCCAACGGCAGCCGCAGTAATGGTGTTCCTCCTCGTGTTCGGCCTCCTGGGAGGATGGATCCTCGCCGGTCGTATGCTCGCCCCCCTGGCTCGCATCACCAACGCCACCCGCACGGCCGCTACGGGATCGCTCTCGCACCGTATCCAGATGCCGGGCCGCCAGGACGAGTTCCGCGAACTTGCCGACGCCTTCGACGCGATGCTCGCACGGCTTGAAGCACACGTCGCCGAGCAGCAGAGATTCGCGGCAAACGCCTCGCACGAACTACGCACCCCGCTGGCAATCTCGAAGTCACTTCTCGACGTGGCCCGCACCGATCCATCACACGACACCGGCGAAGTCCTAAACCGCCTCCAAGCTGTC
The DNA here is from genome assembly GCF_040612485.1 of Streptomyces sp. NPDC006385. NCBI lineage: Bacteria > Bacillati > Actinomycetota > Actinomycetes > Kitasatosporales > Streptomycetaceae > Streptomyces > Streptomyces sp. NPDC006385. Next base: position 47,974 of record NZ_JBEXQG010000039.1, on the reverse strand, counting down.
AATACCCGAGCGATCGACCTCACTGAAGCATTGCTCTTGCTCAGCCGAGCCGACCAGCGATCCTTCACCCGAGAACAGGTCGACCTGTCCCTCATGGCGGAAGAAGCCACCGAAACACTGCTCCCCCTCGCAGAAAAGAACGGCGTCACCATCGAGACCCGCGGCGACATCACCCCCGCGAGCGGATCGCCAGCGCTCCTGCTGCAACTGACCATGAACCTCGTGCACAACGCGATCGTCCACAATCTGTCCGAACAGGGCAGGGTGTGGGTCACTACCAGCGCCCACCCCGGCACCGTGATGCTCACGGTCGAAAACACCGGCGAGAATCTGCCTCCACACCTGGTCTCGACGCTCACTGAACCATTCCAGAGGGGCACTGAGCGCATCCACGCCAACCAGACGGGCGTCGGCCTCGGCTTGGCAATCGTCACAACCATCACTCGCGCACACGACGGCACCCTCACCCTCACCCCGCGCGACACCGGCGGCCTGCGCATCACGGTGGAACTGCCCGCGCGCACGTCCCCGCGGTCGTGATAGGCGCCCCGCCGACTACGCGGGTGGTGCGGCCATGTCGACGTACGGCCAGGACCTGCCGGATGTCCCAGCGTGCTGCGCGGCATCGTGGGCATTGTTGTGCGCCACGTCCTCGGCGCGCTGGATGCCGCGTTCGGTGTGCTCGAGCACCACGTGGGCCTCAAGGGCGGCGGACACCGAGTCCACCCAGGCATCGGCCGCCCGTTCCAGCGACCACAGGCCGCCGGCCAGGGCCACGTCGTTGTAGAAGCGGGCCCGGCCCAGCAGACCCTGGTCGTAGCCGGGCAACGAGCGCGATCCCGAGAGGCGTGCTCCGGCCAGCCGCTCGGACCAGTTGCGCAGGCTGTCCGTGGCGTGGCTGACGTATACCGCAATGTTCCAGCCGAGTTCCGGATGCCGCTCGTCGCCCCGGCGTCCCTCGACCAGTGCCGCCTACCGCGCGGGCAGTCCCTCGACCTGGTCCATGGCGTCGTCCGGCGTCAGCGACCAGTCGAAACCGCAGCCGCTGGTCGGCGTCCCGGCGGCCTCACGCGGTCCGAGCGGCGGTCTCCGAAGAAACCGCCCTCCCCACCCGGCGTGAGCGCGCAGGCGCGCGCCTCCGGCTGAAGGACGCACTCAGCGACGCGTGGCAGGGTCACGAGATCGGCGTCGGCGGGGGTGAAGCCAGCGGCGCGAACTTGTCGGGTTCGTGCCGATACACCGCGCGCCTATTTTCCGGCACCGGGTCGACCCCGGTGAGCGGGGCGCGGCGCTCCACCTGTTCCCAGAGGTCCAGCACGGCGACGTTGAGCGCCAGCTCGGTGCGTACGGCGAGGTTGCGTGCCGTCTGGCTCGCATCGCCGAGACCGAGGACCACGTTCTGGCCCAGGACCCAAGCGGAGGAGATCGGGGCGAGGTTGGCGGTTCCGTCGTCGTGCTCGGTGGTCAACAGGACCACGGGCATGCCGAAATACAGAATGCTCGGGCGGATCGCACGGGGGGTTTCGTCCGTCATAGGCCAGGACACTGCGGTCAAGGCCCTTCGGCCGGCGTCGAAGCGTCGCCCGCCGACTATGGCCGGGTGACCAGCACCGACACCTTCGCGGAAGAGCCCGACCTAGCGTCCTTGGGTGCGCTGCTGACGGATCGCACCAGCGCCGCCATGTGCCTAACCCTGCTCGACGGCCGCGCCTGGACGGCCGCCGACCTGGACCGGCTCGCCGGGGGTGGCGCCGTTCACCGCGAACAGCCACCGCGACCGGCTGGTGGCCTGCTGGGCGAACACCGCGCGGGTCGGCAAAGCGGGCCGACAACGTATCGGCGGCGTATCGAAAACTGCATACGCGCCGGCAACACCCTGTTTCCTTGAATGGAGGCATGACCTACAGCGAACCAGTGGGAATCACCGCTTTCGGATGCGGGCGGGACGAAGCCGCACGGTTCCGGGAGCTGGCGCCCCGATTCGGAGTGACGCCGACGATCACAGAATCCGCGGTGTCGGAGGAGACCGCCCATCTGGCATCCGGAAACCGGTGCATCAGCGTCGGGCACAAGACCCGGATCACCCCGGCGACACTTCGTGCGCTGAGCCGAGTCGGCGTCTCCTACATCTCCACAAGAAGCATCGGGTACGACCACATCGACGTGGATCATGCGGGCCGCGTCGGCATTTCCGTCGGGAACGTCTGCTATTCCCCCGACAGCGTCGCCGACTACACGGTGATGATGCTGCTGATGGCGGTGCGCCACGCCAAGTCAACCGTCCGCCGCGCGGATGTGCACGACTACCGGCTGCACGACGTACGGGGGAAAGAGCTGCGCGACCTGACCGTCGGCGTGGTCGGAACGGGGCGCATCGGCACGGCCGTCACGGAAAGGCTCCGCGCCTTCGGATGCCGGATATTGGCGTACGGAAATCGTGCCGGTGAATCCGGTGGCCCCGGCGACGAGGTGTCGCTCGATGAATTGCTGAGGTCGAGCGACGTCGTCACGCTCCATGCGCCGCTCAACGCCGAGACGCACCACCTTCTCGACCGTGAGCGCATCCAGCGGATGAAACCCGGCGCGTTCGTGGTCAACACCGGGCGCGGTGCCCTCATCGACACCACTGCGCTGGTCACGGCGCTGGAGGACGGGCGCCTGGCCGGTGTCGCCCTCGACGTCGTCGAGGGCGAGGAAGGCGTGTTCTACGCCGACCGGCGGAACGCGCCCATCGACAGCAAGCCACTGCTGCGGCTGCAGGAAATGCCGAACGCGTTCATCAGTCCGCACACCGCGTATTACACGGACCGTGTCCTGAGCGACATGGTCGAGAACTCGATCACCAACTGCCTGGAATTCGAAAGCAGGAATCAGCATGCCTAAGGCCAAGCTTCAGGTCGGAATCCTCTTCGGAGGCTGCTCGGAGGAACACCCCATCTCCATCAAGTCCGCACAGGAGATCGCTCGGAACCTCGACCCGGACAAGTACGAGCCGTACTTCATCGGGATCACGCGCAACGGCGCCTGGAAACTCTGCGAGGGCCCCGCCGCAGACTGGGAGAGCGGCGCATACCGGCCCGTCGTGCTGTCCCCGGACCGCGGCGTGCGCGGACTTCTCGTCCTCGATCAGGGGAAGTACGAGACGATCGGCCTGGATGTCGTGGTGCCCGTCCTGCACGGCAAGCTCGGGGAGGACGGCGCGATCCAGGGCCTGCTCGAGCTGTCCGGAATCCCGTACGTGGGGTGTGACGTCCAGAGTTCCGCGCTGGGCATGGACAAGTCCCTCGCCTATGTCGTCGCCGCCGGCGCCGGAATCGCCACGCCGAATTTCTGGACGGTCGCGGCGGGCGAGGACATCAACGCCGACCGGCTCACCTATCCCGTCTTCGTGAAGCCGGCCCGCTCGGGATCGTCCTTCGGGGTCAGCAAGGTGGCGAATGCGGAAGAACTGCCGGCCGCGCTGGACGTCGCCCGGCGGTACGACACGAAAGTCCTGGTCGAGGAGGCGGTTGTCGGCAGCGAGGTCGGCTGCGCCATCCTGGGCGGCGGAACGGACCTGACCGCGGGAGAAGTCGACCGCATCGCCCTGTCCCACGGATTCTTCCGGATCCACCAGGAGGACGAACCCGAGACCGGCTCCGACAATTCGACGCCGATCGTCCCCGCCGACATTCCGGCTGAATCCCGGGCACGCGTCCAGGAAGTGGCGAAGGCCGTCTACCGCGCCCTGGGCTGCAGCGGACTCGCCCGAGTGGACCTGTTCCTCAAGGACGACGGACAGGTCGTCCTCAACGAGGTCAACACATTCCCCGGCATGACCTCGTACAGCCGCTATCCGAGGATGATGGCCGCCGCCGGCGTTCCGCTGTCCGAAGTGATCGACCGCCTGGTGACCGGGACGCTCGCCCGGCCCCTGGCTCCGCCGGAGCAGGCCGATGCGTAACGACTTCGTCTTCATAGACGAGTACATGCCCGGGGTCCGCTGGGACGCCAAGTACGCCACCTGGGACAACTTCACCGGAAAGCCGGTCGCCGGATACCTGGCCAATCGCATCGTCGGCACCAGGGCCCTGTGTGCGGCATTGCAGAGCGCGCAAGAAGAGGCGGCCTCGCACGGATTCGGCCTCCTTCTCTGGGACGGCTACCGCCCGCAACGCGCCGTGGACTCTTTTCTGCGCTGGGCGGAGCAGCCGGAGGACGGCCGCACCAAGCACCGCCACTACCCCAATATCGACCGGCCCGAGATGTTCGAGAACGGATATGTGGCCGTCAAGTCGGGCCACAGCCGCGGCAGTACGGTCGACCTGACGCTGTACCACCTGGAAAGCGGCGACCTCGCCGCCATGGGCGGCGACCACGACCTGATGGACTCGATCTCGCACCACGGAGCGGAAGGAATCTCGCGCGCCGCGGCGGACAACCGCAGGCGTCTTCGCTCCATCATGGAGACCAGCGGATTCAGCTCCTACGCCCGCGAATGGTGGCATTACACGCTCAAGGACGAGCCCTACCCGGACACCTATTTCGACTTTCCCATCACACAGGTGAGTCTGGGATGAATACGCCGAGGCTCCGGCGGTCCGGCCGGAGCCTCGGCCCATCCCCGGACGCCGAACGGCGAGGGCGAGCACCCCACCAGAGCCCACCACGTATCGCCGGCGTATCGAAAACCGCATACGCGCCGGCAACACCCCGCCGCCTTCACTAAAGCCATGACTCAGAGCCAGCCATCCCTCGCCCCGCTCCCCCTCTCCCTCGCCGAGATCGCCACGCTCGTCGGCGGCCGGGTCACGGGTGACGCGACCGTCACAGTGAGTGCGCCGGCCGTACTCGACAGCCGGCACGGCGAACCGGGCGGCCTCTTCGTCGCCATGGCCGGTGAGCGCGTCGACGGCCATGACTACGCCGACCGCACCCGTGCGACCGCCGTGCTCGGCTCGCGGCCGACACCGCTCCCCACCGTCGTCGTCGACGACGTACCGGCCGCACTGCAGACACTCGCCGCCCACGCCGTGGCCCGGCTGCGCGAGCGGCTGACCGTCGTCGCGGTGACGGGCTCGCAGGGCAAGACCAGCACCAAGGACCTGCTGTCCGTGGTCCTTTCGGGCGCCGGGCCGACCGTCGCCACACACGGTTCGTACAACAACGAACTCGGCGTGCCCCTGACCATGCTGCGCGCCGACGCGCACACCCGCTTCCTCGCCCTCGAAATGGGCGCCCGCCACCTCGGCGACATAGCCCGCCTCACCGGCCTGGTCGCACCCGACATCGCGGTCGTACTCAACGTCGGCCAGGCCCACATCGGGGAGTTCGGCTCGCGCGCGGCCATCGCACGGACCAAGGGCGAACTCGTGCGCGGCCTCGCACCCGACGGCACCGCCGTCCTCAACGCCGACGACCCCCGCGTCGTCGCGATGCGCGCGCTGACCGACGGGCCGGTCCTGACCTTCGGCCGCGCCGAACACGCCGACATGCGTGTCCAGGACCTGGTCCTCGACCGCCTGGGCCGGGCGACCTTCACGCTGCGCACCTCCGGCGCCTCGGCCCGTGTCGCGCTGCCGCTCGTGGGCGCCCACCAGGCACTCAACGCGGCGGCCGCCGCCGCGGCGGGACTCGCGGCCGGCATCCCCCTGGTCACCTCGGCAGTGGCCCTCAGCACCGCCTCACTGTCCAGGTGGCGCCTGGAGCTCCGCACCCTGGCCAGCGGCGCGACCCTGCTCAACGACTCCTACAACGCCAACCCCGACTCCACCCGAGCCGCCCTGGACACGCTCGCAGCCATCGCAGGCCGCCGCCGTATCGCCGTACTCGGCGCGATGCTCGAACTCGGCGCCGACAGCGAGGCCGAACACCGAGCAGTGGGCGAATACGCGGCCGCGCGCGCCGACCTGGTGGCCGTCGTCGGCGGAACCGCCCGTCCCATCGCCGACGCCGCGGGAAAGCGGGCGATCGCACTCACCGACAACCAAGCGGCCGTCGACTGGCTGCGCGAGCACCTCACCGACGGCGACATCGTCCTCGTCAAAGCATCGCGCGGCGCCCGCCTCGACGAGGTGGCCGCCGCACTCGGGTAACCGCGCAGCGCGGGCTCAGCGCCCACGCCGCCGCATGTACAGGTCGAACGCGCGGTAAACCAGCGGTCGCAGCGGCAGATCCCACTCCCCGACGTACCGCACCGCCCGCCCCCCGGTGCCGACCTTGAACCGGATCAGGCCCACATGCGGATCAGCGGCATCGAGCGTCGGCGTGACGCCCCGCAGGTCGTACACGTCGCAGCCCGCCGCCAAGGCGTCACGGATCATCGCCCACTGGCACGCGTTGGAACCCCTCACCTCACGCTTGGCCGTCGACGAGGCGCCGTACACATACCAGGCGTGCGCGCCGACCCGCACCAGGATCGTGGCGGCCACCAACTCGCCCTCGTGGCGCGCAAGATAGAGCGCGATCCGCCCGGGATCCTCGGCACTCAACTCCGCGAACATTGTCTCGAAGTACGCCGGCGGCCGCGGCCTGAATCCGTCGCGCGCGGCGGTGTGCACGTAGAGCTCGTGGAACGCCGCGAGGTCCGACGCGCCACCGACCGTGACCTCGACCCCCGCCTTCGCGGCCTTCTTGATGTTGCGGCGCCACTGCTGGTTCATGCCCTTCAGGACGTCGTCCTCGGACCGTCCCGCCAGCGGCAACTCGTACGTGAACTGCGGCTGCCCGGCACCGAACCCGTCCTCCGGGCTCTGCGGCAGCCAGCCGGCCGCCCGGAGCCGTCGGCTCACCTCGGCACCGACCGGATCGGCATACCCGTCGGGAAGTCCGGTGAGCCGCCGCACCCCCGGATCGGCCACGCCCTCCTTGACCTGCGCCGCATCCCAGGTGTGCGTCCGCACCGGCGGGCACAGCCGGATCGCGAACGCGCCGCGGGCCTTGAGATATGCCGCCAGCGGGTCGAGCCACGCACCGATGTCCCCGGACCAGTCGATGTCAGGACCCCACGGCAGATACGCAAGCGTGAACCGCGACAGCCCCGGCACCGGCCGGTGAAGGACAAGCCCCGCCCCCACAAGCCGCCCCCCGTCGAACCATCCGAGCGACTCACTGCGCCACTCCGTCTTCACCCGCCCCCACGCCGGGGTCTGCACAAAGTTCACCGACCGCCGCGCCCGCACGCAGGCCAGGTGCTCGGCGTCGCTGATCGGCGCGACGGTCAGCGTCACAGGGAGGGACATGGGTGCTGGTTCGCGGTATGACATGACGCCAGTCAAGTCGGCCCTGCGTTGCCGGCGCGTATCCGCTTTTCGATACGCCGACGATATGCGCCTCTCAGGCGCTCCGCGCCTGCCACAGATCGTGCTGCTCACCGGCCCGGCGCGACAGCCGCGCGCCCCCGTCAGGAGTGAGGTCGTCCAGCGGTACGGGGAATCGGTTCGCGAGGACGTCGGCGAACCTCCCGATGTCGCGGATCGGCTCGGGCGCCGCGCTACCGGCGCCGAGTTCGCGCAGGGTGCGCAACGCGAGCATAAAGTTACGCCCGTCGACGCGCCGGGCAGCGATCAGCTTGGCCACGTACGTCGAATCGGGCACGGTGGACAGCTCGTGCGAGCGCGCGGTGAAGTCGGCGATGTCGCGCGGCCGCAGCCGGAAGTCGTAGAAGGCGATCGAACCGCCGGGCGCGTCGTGGAAGCGCCAGGTGCCGGGACCGAGGCGTTCGAGGCGGTAGGTCAGGCCGTCCTGGACGTGGCCACCCGCGCGCAGCTGCAGCGGTTCGAGGAAGCCGTCTCCGATACCCGCGTCGGCGAGGAAGCGGGCACCGCCGACGTCGACGAGCAGCGCGGTGTGGTTGCCCCACATCGCCTCGCCCGCGCCACGCGCAGCACGCCGGCCTTCACCGTCGTCACCGCGAACCCAGCGAGCCCCAGCAGTAGGGCCAGGACGCACGTCCAGCACCTCCTGACCGCACTCACGGTCCAGATCGAGGGGCTGAGCCTTCAAGAACCCGCCGCCACTCCTATCGGCCTCGCCCACCGACGGCGTTCCAGCAGTACCTCGACGCACGCGGCCTGCCCCGGCCCCTGTGGTGGCGCAAAGGAAAATGATCCCAGATCTCAAGATCCCCGGCAGAGTCGCCTCACGGAAGCCCCCTGCGCCTGACCCCACACCGTCACCTATCGTTCCAGCTGACGTAGCCCCCCCCGCCGACGTGATCTCAGTCACGCAGCCGTGCAGGACAAAGGGACAACATGCCTCGCTGCAACGCGACACAACGGGAACTCTCGACCCTCACGTAAGGCGACATGACCTGCGTGGGACACGGCATCTGCCGACACAAGCGATGCAGAGGGCAGCGACGTGCTCGAACTCCTCGACGCAGCGACCGAGGCGGACCGCGGGACGGAGAACCCGTTCCGCTGACGGAGGCGGAACATAGCCGGGAAACGCCGGTTAGCCAAACCGGCGTTCCTCCGGACCATTGTTCCTCCCACCCCGCCCACCGATTGCGTGGAAGGAACAGCATGTCCCAGCCCTCGCCCACGTCGGCCTTCGCGCCCACGCCCGACCCGCTCACCCCCGGGCGGGACATCACCCACGCCCACTTCCAGGCCGGTGACACCGTCGTCGTCCTGAAGGGGGTGGCCGGCGGTGAACTGTGGGGAGACGCGATGCGTGTCGTCGCCCCGTCCTGGCACACCCCGACCGACGAGGACGGATGGCGGCTGCGGGATGCGACCGGCGGAGCCCAGTCCTACGTCACCGCCCACCCCCGCTACCTCGTGCACCTCTCACGCCGCTGCCCGGACTGCCTGATCTACCTGCGAGCCATGGAGGATGCTCTCCTGCCGCGGTACGCCGACCGCAACGAGCTGATCGACTGGGCTGGTACACCACCACCGCCCTGGGCCAGCTCGTGCACATCGCCGACGTCCGGGGCGGCCGGTGATCCCCCGCCTCCTTGAGCGGACCCACACCCCGCACGACCCGCTCACCGAGGCGCTGGGGCGGCCCCTCTCGCCGAACGAGGGCCTGACGGAGTACACGGTCGTCGCCCACTGGCCGGGCCTGGATTACTTCACCCTCGACGACGAGCAGAGGACCTGGACGTCCATCCAGTGGGCCGAGCACCTCGAAGATGCTCGCCTGGAGCATCCGTTCGCCGTCAGCCCGGACGATCGCCGGCGGCCGATCCTCCATCTCGACGTCCGGCTTCACCCCGACGACCGGGAACTGACCGGCCCCGAGTGGGCTGAAATCGCCCACCGGCTCGCGCGGGCCGCCGGTGTCGAGATTCCCAGCAAGGAGCACGGCTGCCGTTGGATCGCCGTTCAGGCCCAGCCCGGACGCCTCGACCTGATCGCCAACCTGATCCACCTCGACGGCGCGTGGACGGCCCCGCCCGCAGACGCCCTGCGGCGCCTTGTGGACGAGGCACGCCGCATCGAGCGGGACCTCCACCTGATCCCCGTACGCACCGGACCCGCTGCGCGGCCCGCCATCCGTACGGCGCCCACGGCATCGGCCCAGCTTGCGAGAGTCCTCACGCAGCTCGCCGACGAGCAGGCCGGCCCGCTGGCCACGGTCCGCGGACTCATAGAGCACGCCGCGCACCGGATCGCCCGCCAACCGGGAGCCGCCGGCACCGGCACGGCGCACGGCCTGGAGCTGATCGCCCGCCGCCTCCACGCCATCCAGCAGGACCTGGACAGCACCGCCGCTCACCTGGTCCAGCCCCGGGGCGCCGCAGTACCGCCCGCCTCCCGGCATACCGCCCACCGATCGCCGTAGGAGAAACGTCTCTTTGCCCCGTACCGACCGCTTCCTGGACATCCGCCGCGACCCGGACTCCGACGAACTCCTCGCCCGCGGCGGCGACTCCGAAGCCCACAGCGTCCTGCAGCGCGCGGGTTTCATCGCCGTCGTCCGCGTCCACGAGACCTACCACCGCGCCCCCACCGGCCTCACCCAGGACAACGAGAACCGCCTCGCCGCCGACGCCGTCGCACGTCTTCGGGCCATCGGATACCACGTCGACTGCGACAAGGACTTCGACACCGACGCCCGTCCGGCCAGTTACCTGCCGCTGGGCTCCTCCGTCGCCCACCTCGCCGAGCGGATCCGCGAGGCCGCCACCACCGACGAGGCGGCCGACGCGCTGACCGAGCTGACCGCCGCCCACGACGGCATCCTCACCGCGCTGGAAGAAGTCCTCACCGCCACCGCCGACTTCCACGACGGACTCGGCCAGGCGCCCGACCCCTACACCGCCCGGCGGCTGCGCGACCTCGCCGACGAGCACCTCCGCGTCATCCGCACCGACCTCGCCCACACCCGCAACAGGCTCGCCGACCGGCACGCCCCGCACCCCGGCCGCAGCACCTGCACCGGGGAGGTGCCCGCCACCGAACGCGAGCGCTCCGCCGCGTGCGCCTGCCCGCCCCCACCAAGCACGCTCCCGGCCCCGCCGCCCCCGGTCGCCGCCGGACTGCGCCGCTGACCCCCACCTCACCCAAGGACACCATGCACGACCACGACACCTCCGAGCGCCTCGCCTCGTACGCCGACGTCCTCGCCGGCGAACTCCCCGACACCTGGACCAGCACTCACCTCCCGCCGGACGCCAAGGACGACCTCGCCGAACTCGCCGACCGCATCCGGGACCTGGACCTGGTCGCCGCCTCCCTCGCCGAGCACCCGCTCCAGCAGGCCGCCGTCCTCAGCCGCCCCGACGGCGCCCAGCTCGTCCTTGTGGACCGGCACGACGAACGCGACGGATTCCTCATCGCCGCCGTCGCCCCCCGCGCCCTGCCCGACGAGGCGTACCGCGCCGTCCCCGAGCCCAACGGCATCGCCCTGGCGGACGACCCGTTCCTCGGCGCCGAGGAAGTCGCCGGCGACCTGCTCGCCCGCTACGACAGCGCGCTCGCCCAGGTCCGGCACAATGCCCTGGGCGGCATCCAGCCCTCCCAGCCGGACCGGATCGTCCTGACCTGGCAGCAGGACGGCAGCGTCGCCACCGCACCCGTCGACGACCGTGCCGGCGCGATCCTCGTGGCCAACGGCTTCGTCCAGGACCCGCAGAGCGGCGTCTACCGCCTCATCGGCGACGACACCCAGGCTCAGGCGCGCGCCCTGCGCGAGATCGGCCCGCAGCTCGACGCGCTCGGCATCGGCACCGCCCTCCAGCACCCCGCAGGCCGCACCACGCCCGCCTCCGCCCCGGCCCCCATGCCGCCATCCCCGGCCGGCACCCGTACGCCAGCCACCAGGGCTCGATGAAGCAGCCGGAGCCCGACTTCTGGGCACGGGGCCGCCCGGACGCCGACATCCCCACCGGCGCCCCCGCCAAGCTCCACGGCCTGCCGGAACAGCTCGGCCTCGAACGCCACGAACACCCCACCGCCGCGCCGCTGTACATCTGGCACACCGTGCCCGAACACCTCGGTGCCGACGAGCAGAAGCGCCTGGCCACCCGCGCCATCCCCGACCTGCTCCTGGCCGGATACGAGGTCAACTGCACGCCCGACGTCTTCGACGAAGCCGCCTACCGGCAGGCCGTGCACGACATCCGCGCCCGCGCAGCCCGTCCCGCCGCGCCGCATCCGGCACCGACCGGCTCCCCCTCACGTCCCGCGCCTGCCCGCCGCACCCCGTAAGTCTGCCCGGGCGGCCCCGGCACCCCGCTGGGGCCGCCCACCGCAACGCTCGATCCCCGGAGAAACCCGTAGCACCACGCACACCCCCACCCATCGGCCACCGGCTCAAGCCCCGACTCGCGACCGCCCTGTTCCGCCGCTACCTGCGCGCCTGCATCCCGACCGGCCCCGACCGCGCGCCTCCCCGCTGGCCGGAGCCCGCCCGGAGGCTGTCCTCGCCGAGACGCAGTGCGTCGGGCACCGCCACCACCACTGACCGTCCCCCTGCCCTGGAGGAGCATGTCCCACCCCGCCCCTTACCCGGTGAGACTGGCCGACGAGATCACCCGCCAGCTCGGACAGCTCGCCGACCACCTCTCTCAGCTCCCCGCTCCCCAGGCCGCGCAGGTCATCGCCCGCGTCCTCGACCCGGACGCCGGAGTCATCGGTGGCGTCACCCACCTTGTCGCCACAGGCAGCGTGTTCGCCAAGGACCAGGCCGAACGAGGCGCCCTCCCGGCGGAGGTGTGGCTCGCCCTGGGCCGCGCCTCGAACCAACTGCACGACATCGCCCTCGACCTGGACGAACAGAAGGACACCCTGCAAGACGTCGGCACCCAGCCCGCCACCACCGTGGCGAGGCCCCCGGCGCCCGCACCGCTCGTCGTCCGGCGGCACCGGTGAAGAGGAAGCAATGGCAGGGCTGGGGATCAGGCGAGCAGGCCGAGCAGCACTATCTCGTCCAGCCCCGTGCCCTCGCCGGCGGCGGCGACATCCGGCACGTCTCAGAGTTCCTGCGCGTCTCGGGATGGCGGGACAAGTCCAAGACGGGCGGCCCGCTGCTCCTGGAGAGCGCCGACCGCACCGTCCGTGTCGCCTACGACCCCTACGTCCTGCCCGGCGGGTGGACCATCCACGGCAGAGCAGACGGCCTCAACGGCGAGTGGGCGGCGCACCTGGGCCGGCAGACCCCGGTGGAGATCGTCGCCGGTATGACCGACGCCCTCACCCAACCCCGCTCCGCCCACGCCCCCAACGTCTGGGCACCGTTGGAGGAGCAGAACTGGCACGCGCGTTTCGAGGGCGAGCACTACACCGCGACCAGCCCCGACCGCACCACGTGGATGCAGTACCACCACAGCCCCGACGGCACGGCGATGTGGTGGACCGGAGCGAGGGACAAGCAGGGAAACGGCTGGACGGCCAACTTCACGCCGAACACCCCGATGCACCTGGTGCAAGCCTTCTCGACCGAACTCGCCCACCCGGATCCCGTGATGCGCCCGCGTGGGCGCGTCCCGCACAGCGCACAGATCCGCACCTGGTCGGTCTCCGTCACGCCCTCCCAGCTCAGGGCGTGGCAACGGGCCCGGATCACGGCCGCCCGCGCCGCCACCTGGGCCCGCAACAGCGCCCGACGTCCACGGCCACACACCACCGCCCGTCCCCATACCCCCGCCGGCGCCGCCCGGACCCGCCGCTGACCCGCCGCCCCGACCCGAGGAGCCCGATGCCCGCACTCACCCCAGACACCATTCACACCGCGACCGAGACCTTGTCGGACCTGACCGACTACCTGCGCGAAAACCCCGACCCCGTGGAGGCCCTCGCCCTCGTCGAGCCCCTTCTCGACGAGTACACGGGCCTGCCCGTTCAGCTCGCCGACACCCTGCGCGCCCTCGCCCGTGCCCTGCAGGAGGCCCCGAACGTCCCGCGCACCGCGCAGGTCGACCTCCTGATCACCGAGTTGCGCACCGCGGCGTGGGAACAGGCCGACCAGCACGCCCTCCACTACGTCCTGGACGATCTCCGCGACCTGTACGGCAGTGCCGACGCGAACGGGCAGGGGGACGGCCGGTGCCGCTGAGCGAACGGCAGCTCGCCGCGTTCGCTGACAAGCATGCCTGGCAGATCCCCTTCGACACCATCCCCCGCCACCTCGCCGGCCCCGGAGACGCCCGCCACGTCACCCACGGCCTGGCCGCCGCCGGATGGAGCGCGCTCTCCGACCCCCTGAGTGCCGAGATCGTCCTGCGCAGCCCCGACCGTCGCCACCGCCTCCAGTTCGACCCGCAGTCCCACACCTCCGCGTGGTGGCGGCTGCGGGCCGAGCCCACCGACACCGAGCCCGGCTGGTACGCCGAGTTCGGCGAACTGGTGCCCGCCGAGGCCCTCGCCGGCTTCACGGGCGCCCTCATCGTCCGCCCGCCCCAGCAGGCGGACCCGTGGCAACCGGTGACCTCGGCGGGGTGGCACCGCGACTCAGACGGCACAGCCCGCTCGCCAGACTCCATGTGCCATATCGAACTGCGTCCGTTGAGCGAATTCAGCGACCGGCCGTCCTGGCACGTCGAGACCCGTGAACCGGGCCACGGACAGTTCCCCGGCCCGCGCATCTGGCACGCCTACTTCGACGAGCGCACCCCCGCCCACCTCGTCGAATCGTTCCTCGCCGCACTGGCCGACCGCAGCCCGCTCCAGCGCGGCATGTACGACCGCACCGGCCACCACAGCGCCGAGCAAACGCCCAGCCGACTACGCCCACAGCAGGTGGTCGACGCCCACACCGCGCGCCTCAAGTCCCTGCACGCCCGGGCACGCTCCGCCCGCCGACAGCAGACAAAATCCGCCACGCCCCCGGCGAAGACCGGCCCAGCCCAGCCGGCCACTCGCCGCTGAACCGACAGGACCCCTCCTCATCTCAACCGACCACCACGCACACCGCGACTTCCTCCGTCACCTCGACGACTACCTCAGCGACAGCAAGAAGATCCTCGATGCCTGGGATGCCTACTCCGACGAGCACACAGACCTCGACGGCTGGCCCTACGACGACCACGCCTACGGCAAGCGCGCGAGCCAACGCGACGCCGACACTGCTGTGGCGTTCGAGTCGCTCCGCTACGGCGCCCGTCACCTGCTGGCCACCGCCGAGATACAGCTGACCCAGCTGCCGGAGAACACAGTGCAGAGCCGCTGGTCTACCAGTTGGGTGTTCTGCACGCCGCCCTCGACCGGCTCGACGAACTGCACCAGCAGTGGCTGACCACCTGAGACGCCCTTCCCGCCACCGCCAGGCCCGGCACCGCCGACTTCGACGACGCCCTCGCCGAGTATCACGCCGAATCGTGGAGCTACCTCGACGACTGGGCCACCCACGGCAAGGCACTCCGGGAAATCAACTCCGCCGCCCGCAAGGCCCGTTCACCTCTGGCCCCCATACCGATCCCCGCACTCGTCCGGCGGCGTGCGGGACGGAAGTGATCATGCCCTCGAACCCCGAGACCGTCGAGGTCGACTTCATCGCCACCGTCACCGACACCCTCACCGACCGGAGGTGACGGCATGGCGAACGACATCGAAGTGACGCTGGTCGCACCCCGTTACCTCGCCGGTCCCGGCGACCCAGCCTGGATCACCGTCCCACTCCACAACGCCTGCGGCTGGATTATTGCCGAGGAACCGCTGATGCCACGGGTCATTCTGACCAGCCCCGACCGGCAGGCAGAACTGCGCCTCGACCCCGCTCCGGATGACCCGTGGTGGCGCCTGTATCACGCTGCTGCCGCTGACCACCCGGCCTGGTATGCGAGTTTCGGGGCGCGCACCCCGGTGGAACTTGTCGCTGCCGTCCTCAATGCGCTCACCGCCCCCGCTGCATCGCAAGGGGTCGCCTCAGACCCCTTGGAGCCTGCGCGGCAGGCCGGATGGGCCTGGTCGCCCAACGCCTGTATCTCGCCCGACGGCATCGCCGAGATCGAGTGCTTCACCGATCACGGCGCCAATAGCTGGTTCATCACAGCCGCTCTCAGCGGTGACCCAGAGAACCAGCTCTGGCAGGCACATTTCGACGGCAACACCCCTGACTATCTGGTCACCGCCTTCACCCGGGCCCTCGCCGACCCATCCCCGTTGATCCGCGATCCGATGCGCCTGCCGCCCCGCGCCCGCCAGCGCACACACCTTCGAACCGAGCAACTGCCCGCTGAATCGGTCGCCTTCGCGTTGGAGCACCGCACGACCGCCCTTTCCCAGCGTCGCGCCCCGTCGCCAGCGCCGCCGCCGGCCCCGCCACAGGCGCCTCAGCCGCGCCGGGCCCGCTGACCGATCCCCCCCGACTCTCCCTTTTTGGAACTGCCCTCTTGCCCCAACCCTCCTCCAACTCCACCGACGGCTACGATATTGCGTTCAAGATCCTTCTAGGGGTCCTCGCCGTCGCCGTCCCCCTGTCCAACCTCGCCTGGCTCGGCGGACAGCTCACCTCCTGGGCCACCGATTCCGGGCCCAGCGCCCCCTACCAGCCCGTTCAAGCCCTCCTGAACCCCGACCAGCTGTGGCCCGGCCTGGGAGAAACGTCCCTCCTGGTCGGCACGCGCCTCCTGCCCGGCGCCGCGCTGCTCGCTGTCGGTATCACCGCCACCGTGCTCTACCGGCGGCAGAAAGGCGGCAGCAGCGGACGCAAGAAGCGCATCGACGGCATGGCCAAAAAGACGGACATCGAGCCCCTGTTGTCCAAGGCCATCACCGCCAAGGCCCGCTCATTGCGCCCGAGTCTGAAGGGCGCCAAGCACATCGACGCCAAGGACACCGGCATCCTCCTGGGAAACCTGCAGGGCGCCCGGCACGAGGTGCGCATGGGGTACGAGGACGTCGCCGTCGCGATCATGGCGCCACGTTCCGGCAAGACCACGAGCTTGGCGATCCCCTCCATCCTCAACGCTCCCGGCCCCGTCCTCCTTACATCGAACAAGGCGGCAGGCGACGCCTATACCGCGACGCTCGACGCGCGGGCGGCCGTTGGCCGGACCTGGTCAATGGACCCGCAGCAGATCGCCCACGCCGAGCGCACCATGTGGTGGAACCCCCTCGCGGACGCCAAGACCCTCGACGGTGCCGGACGGCTCGCCGGGCACTTCCTGGCCGCCTCGGTCGACGCCTCGCAGCAGGGCGACTTCTGGTCGAAGGCCGGATCCAACATCCTGAGCCAGTTGTTCCTGGCCGCCGCCCTGGACGAGCGGCCCATCACCGATGTGATGCAGTGGCTCGCCTTCCCCGCAGACCGCACCCCGCTGGACATCCTGCGCGACCACGGCTTCAGCGCGGTCGCCGCCCAGCTCAAGGGGACCGTCGAAGGACCGCCGGAAACACGGGACGGCATCTACGAGACCGCACGGCAGTACGCCGCCGCCCTCCTCAACAGCGAGATCGCCGCCTGGGTGACCCCGCAGCAGAATGTGGAGGAGTTCAAGCCGAGCGAATTCGTCACCTCGACGGACACCTTGTACTTGCTGTCGAAGGACGGCGGCGGCGGCGCCTCCGCGCTGATCGCTGCGTGCGCGGACTCGGTGATGCGGGCCGCGACCGCCCAGGCCGAGCGCGCCGGTGGACGGCTGGACCCGCCGATGCTGGCGATCCTCGACGAGGCCGCCAACGTGTGCAAGATCAGCGACTTGCCGGACCTGTATTCCCACCTCGGGTCACGCGGCATCATCCCGATCACGATCCTGCAGTCCTACCGCCAGGGCCAGAAGGTCTGGGGAGACGCCGGCATGGACGCCATGTGGTCCGCCTCGACCGTGAAGGTCATCGGCAGCGGCATCGACGACCCCGACTTCGCCGACAAGCTCAGCCGCTTGATCGGCGACCACGACGTCGAGACCACCTCGACCTCGCACTCGGAGTCGGGGAAGTCGACCTCCGTGTCGATGCGGCAGGAGCGGATCCTGCCCGCCGACGCCATCCGGGCCCTGCCCAAGGGCACCGCGCTCTGCTTCGCCACCGGCATGCGCGCCGCCATGCTCGGCCTGCGCCCCTGGTACGCGGAGCCCGGCGCCGACGAGCTGTCCGCCGCCTCCGCCCGCGCCTCGAAGGCCATCACCGCCCGCGCCATCGCCAAGCACGCACCCCAGCAGAGCGACTACGGCACAGCCGCCTAGCCAGGCTGCCCCGCACCCCTCTATCGCGCTCACCACCCCGCTGACTTCCGCGGAGCACCATGGCCCTCATCGACCATTGCGATGTCTTCATCGGCTCGACCGGCGACGGATGGACCTTCGTCGTCCTCAACCGCCCTATCCCCCATGCCGCCCGCATCCTGACCGAGGCGGGGTTCACCGCCCGCGAGCACCAGGGCCGCACCCTCTACCTCCTGCCGCCCAAGACCGCCCAGGACGCGCACGAACGCGCCGGCGTCGCGACCTACGGGCTGCTCGCCCACACCCTGGACCTCGCCGACCTCGCCTGGACCACGCGCCATCACGGCACAAGCGCGGCTCCCCAGCCCGACGTGAGCATCCGCTTCACCGACCCACGCGGTCACCGCGACCGCGGCCACGGACCAGGCCGCCGCCATCCTCGCCCAGCACGGCTTCACGCCCACGGGAGCGAAGCGGCAGTACGCGCTGCCACCTGGACTCGGTGAAGGCGACGCACTCAGCGCCGTTGTCGGCACCGAGGCTCACCTCTACGCCCACGGCATCAGCGTGCGCATCGACCTCGGCATCGCCACCCTGCAGGACATCCCACCAGCACCGTCACGCCCCGGCGCCGCGCCCTCTGCGCCGGCCACCACCCCGGTCAAGCGGCGCAGCCGCTGACCACTGTCCCTCTCACCCGGAGCAGCACCATCCGCCAGATCGACCTGAAGACCGAAAACGCCCACCTACGGCAACTCGGCAGCGACTTCAAGGACTTGCACAGCAAGATCCGCTCCCTCACCCTGACCCCCGGCACCGACGCCCGGCAGCAGCTCACGTCGAAGATCGTGGCCACGAACGGGCTGGTCCACCGGGCCATGGAACGCCTCGCCGCCCTCGACGGCAGCCAGTACACCGCCGTACCCGGCAGCCGCCCGTCCCTGGAGGCGCTCGCCTCCGTCGTCCTTGCCGCCAGCCTCGCCGCATCCGACCTGGCCTCGGCGCTTGAGGCCAACCCCCTGGAAGGCGCGGCGTTCCCCGGCCCGCCGGCCGATGAAGCAGCCGTACGCAAGGCACGGCACGCCGAGGCGGCCCCCACCATGGCGGAGCACCTCACGGACGCCGCCCACCAGCTCGACCTGGCCCACACCGGCTGCTACTACCTGGCCACCGGCATCAACCGGGACTTGAAGCGGCACGCCGAACAGAACCAGGCGACACCGGCACTGAAGATCACCGACAGCCAGCACGCCGTCCTCACCCGACTGTCCACAGGCGGCGGCACCCGTTTCGTGATCAGCCGATACGGCCTGCTCAAGGCCATGGACAAGGACCTGGCCACCGTGAACGTCGCCACCCTCAACGCCCTGATCAAGCGAGGATTCGTCGCGGTGGACACCACGACGTCCCTGCACCAGGGCCAGCGCCTCCTTGTCACCGCCGAAGGCCACCGTGCCCGCGCCCAGCACAAGCCCACCACGGCCCCCGCCCGAGCAGCGGCCGTGGCACCTCCTGCAACAAAGCAGGCCACGGGACGCGCGCGATGACCGGCACGCCCCCACCCAGCCCGCCGTCTCGTTCCCCGGGGTACAGCGACACCCGGCCCTCCGCTCCTGGCGAACTGCCGTTCTCCACGTCCCAACTGTCCGCCCTCGCGCGTCCGCTGACCTGGCAGCAACGCGCCGCCCTCCGCGTCCTCGCCCGTACGCCGAGCCGGATCAGGCAGCGCGACAACGGCTCGCTCTACGTGGACACCCACTCCTCGACTCACATCGCGATCACCACCTGGCGGGCCCTGGAACGCAAGGGCCTGGCCCACCGCGACCATGCCGCCCACCCCGCGTCCCTCATCGGGCAGCGCCTGGCACTGACCCGCAAGGGCCTGGCCGTCCTGAACCACCTCGCCCGCGCCACCTTCCCGTCCTCGGCGACCCAGCTCTGGCCGCCCGCTCCGCCACCGCAGTACACCTCGCTCCCCAGCGCCCAAGGCGCCCGCCCACCCCACGCCCCTCGCCGCTGACTGCCCCGCACATCAGGGCCGCCTCTCGGCATCCACCCGCCCCGGTCGCGTGGCCAGCGTCATGCGGGCCGAACGGCCAACATCGCCATCGATCGCGCGCTCGTCGGCCCCGGAATCACCACCACACACAGCCGCTCATACAGCAGGCAACACCGCGTGTCCTAGCCCGGCGACGAGTGCACCCGCTCCAAGGATGGCTTGACTGCGAACCGCGGCGCTGGTGCCACCGCGCGCATGACCGGCCGTCCCTAAGACGCGGCTCACCCCCCGCCGGCGTCCAGGCCCTGGCCGCCGCGTTCAGCGTGCCCCCGCCCCGGGCGACGCCCACCGCCCAGGCCCTCCCCGCCGCGCAGGCCGAAGCCGCCACCGCGCCGTACACGCTGACCCACGCTCGCACACCCCGCCGACGCACACCCCGTGCCGACGCCACCGCCTGCCGCCCAGCGGCCCGCGCGGCTGCCCTGACCCGCAGCCCATTCACCCCTCAAAGACCTTTCCCCTGATGACGACACCGCCCGACCCCGACCACGCCCCCCTGTCCGACGTGGACGTACCCGTGCCACCGACACCCGTGGAGCGGCTACTGGCGCTCGCCGACCTGTACACCCAGCACAACGACCGGATCGACCTGACGCTCTCCGGCTGCGCCCCTCACGACCCGGACGCCTCCGTGGCCTTGGCCCGCCGTCTGGAACGGGAGGCACTCGCCTGCATCAAGACGGTCCGCCAGCAGCGCCTGCCTCCCATCGAGCCAGTCTCCAGCGCCGTCGTACGGCTCAAGCAGATCGCCTACCTGACCAGCGGGGCCACCCGCTAGCTCACCACCGCCCAGCACGCTCTGCCCGCAGACGATGCAGAACACCCACACCCCGATCCCCGCCGGAGGTTCGGACAGTATCTGCGGCTCGCCCTTGAACTGACCGCCCTCGCTCCTCCAGCGGTCGTGGAGTGCGCCACGCACATCGCCCGCAGGCTGCCCGACAGGGCGCGCAGCAACACCACCGTCCCCGGAATGAACGCGGCCCAGCGCGATGCCTTGCTCGACGTCGCCTGCGGCAACGTCGTCGTCACCCAGCAGTACGAGCAGCCCGGCTACGGCCACACCGTGACGGTGGACGTCGAGGTGCTGCGCCACCTGGAAGCCCAGGGCCTGGTGACCCGTAAGTCGGCGTCCACGCCCCCGTTCTTCCCCGGCGGACCGCCGCGCGACCGGGTGCATCTGACCGCCCTCGGCATCTGCGCCCTCAGCACCGTCATCGACTCATCCCTGCACATCCACCTTCCCGCGGTCCGCCCCGTGCCCACCACCGCCAGCACCGCCCGGGCACGGCGCTGAAGCGCCACCCGCTCCCCGACGCCGCCAGCCGCGCACCGTTCACGCAAGGAAACGCAATTCCCGCCTCACCCACGCTCACCTGTATTTCGCTAGGCGCAGGCATTCAGTCCAGCGCCATGCTCGCGCTCTCCGCAAAGGGAATCCTCCCCAAGGTCGACTATGCCATTTTCGCCGACACCGGGTGGGAGCCCAGCTCCGTCTATCCCCATCTCGACCGCCTGGAACGCGAGATAGCCAAACCGGCAGGCATACCCGTCCTCCGTGTCTCCTCTGGCAACATCCGCAAAGACGCTCTGGACCCGGAGCACCGCTTCGCCTCCATGCCCCTCTACATCCTCAACCAGGATGGCAGGCCCGGGATGACTCGGCGCCAATGCACCGGGGAATACAAAATAAAACCGATCAAGAAGGAAGTCCGGGAACTCCTCTCGCGTCTTGAACGCGAGACGAAGAGGAATTACATCGGCGACTACTGCGTGTTCTTCGATTTCCTGTGGGGCTGCGGCAAGAACTGGAACGAAGCAACTGCAGATGACCTGCGGGACTTCGAGGACTGGCGGACTCGTTCTCCGCGCAACCCCCGCAAGGTCGGCGGCGCCCGGTGGAACCGCGGTCTGGCCGCCCTGAGCCGACTCTACGGGTGGGCCGTCGACCGTGGGTACGTCTTGGCGAACCCGGTCGAGATGCGGTCGGTGACCGGCCGAAACGGCGAGGCCATGTCGGTGCCGGCTGCCCGTGCGAAGCACGCGAGGACCAGTAGCGTCCGCTGGTTGACGCCCCGGGCCTTCCGGCTGTGGATGGACGTCGGACTGCGCGGTCACACCGCCGAGGGCAGACCGGGTGCCGGGTGGGTAGGGCGCGAGGTCTCCGGATGCCGCGTCGGTGACATCGACACCAGCCAGTGGATCTGGACCGTGCGGCGTCAGACCACACCCGCACCCGGCGGACTGACCGACAAGGGCACCAAGGGCAAGCGCGCCCGCAAGGTTCCCATCGTCGAGGAAATCCGCCCCCTCGTCGCCCAGCGCATCCTGTCCGCCGGCCCCGAACCCGACGCCCGCCTCTTCACCGGCCCGCGCGGCGGACGCATCTCCACCGCCGTCCTGCGCGACGCCACACACTGGGACGGTGTGGTCACCCAAGCTCGGCTACGCGCACCTGCGCCGCCACGACCTCCGGCACACCGGACTGACCTGGTTCGCCGACGCCGGAGTCCAAGTACACGTTCTCCGCCGGATCGCCGGCCACGGGTCCCTGACCACCGCCCAGCGCTACCTGCACCCGGACGTACACAAGATCACGGCCGCCGGCGCAGCACTCTCCGCACACCTCAGCGTGCTCCGCGCACCTCGCTCGCCGCCGAGCCCGATCGTCGTGACCCACTGCCCCGCTGACCCCGGTCAAGCACGCCGGTCCCCAGCTGGCCCCCAAGAATGATCAAGGACCGGTTTCGGACACCTCCGAAACCGGTCCTGACCTGCGACTGTCTCCAGTCGGGACGACAGGATTTGAACCTGCGACCCCTTGACCCCCAGTCAAGTGCGCTACCAAGCTGCGCCACGTCCCGATGCCGTCTGACCTGGGGTTTCCCCTGGCCGAACGCGCATGGAAACAATACCGCACTCGGGTCGGTGGTCGCGCACTCCTTTATGCGGGGCCGGTCGTCACTCCCCGGCCGGCAGGCCCACCTCCGGGTAGGCGTCCAGCCGCCGCGACGGTGCCGCCTGGCGCCAGGAGTCGGCGAGGATGTCGCGCAGTTCGTCCTCGTCCTCCAGCGCGGCGAGCCGGGCGCGCACCCAGGCGAACTGCGCCTCGTGGTCGGCGATCCAGAACTTCTCCGGCTCGGCCAGGACCAGTTCGTCGCGCTCCTCCTTGGGGCAGCGCACCGCGAGGGAGGTCTCGTCCTCGGGCAGCGTGGCGAACATCTTGCCCGCGACCCGGAACGTGGGCATGCTCCAGGCGATCTTCTCCGTCGTGTCCGGCAGGGACAGGGCGATACGGCGTACGTCTTCGGCGTCCGGCATGGAAGGCACCGTAGCGGCTGCCACTGACAGTCACCTGGTGAGAGCGGTTGCGCCCACGTGCTTGTAGTAGATCGTCGTCGGCCGAAGAACGCCGGCCGGGCTCGCCGCGTAATCGGGGATCACCCCGGCCCGGGTCCAGCCGGCGGAGCCGTACAGGCGCTCGGCGCGGCTGTCGGTCTCGGTGTCCAGGTGGAGCAGGGTGACTCCCGCACCGATGGCCGCCTCTTCCGCGGTCGCGAGGAGTCTGCGCCCGAGGCCCCGCCCGCGCGCGTCCCGGTGCACCATCAGCTTGACCAGCTCTGCCCGGTGGCTGCTGTTGGGCTTGTCGGCGAAGGCCAGGCTGACCGTGCCGACGGTCCGCTCGCCCTCGCGTGCCGCCCACACGGCCAACCGCCCGGTGACGACGGCGGCCGCGCGCTCCCGCCACCAGGCCGTCGCCGCCGTACGGTCCAGTGGTGCGAGGAATCCGACGGAGGCGCCGTCCGCCACGGTGGCCACCAGCAGGTCGGCCAACTCCTCCACTTGGTCGAGCAGTTGGGCCGCGTTCAGTCGGGTCACCCTCACGGCAGCACCACCGCCAGCAGGTACCGTACCGCCCGGGGCCCGGCACACCGGAACCGCGTCGGCCCCCACACCCGCATCCGCAGACAGTCCCCGGCACCGAGACGGTGCTCCATCTCCTGAACCGTCACGTCGAGCTCCCCTTCCAGCACCCAGATGTGCTGCTCCAGCCCCGGCACGGGCGGACGGTCGTACGCGATGTCGGCGCCCGCGGTGAGCCGTCCCTCGACGATCTCGCCGCGCAGCCCGGTGTGCGGCGGCGACACGGACCGCCGTACGAACCCGGAGGCACGGTCCTCCCACACCGGCTGCTCGGTCGCCCGTACCAGTAGCGCGGGCTCGGACTCGACCTCGCTGAGCAGCTGGGACATGGTCCGGCCGTAGACATGGCACAGGCGGTTCAGCAGGGAGGCGGTGGGACTGATCTCCGCCCGCTCGGCCCGGGACAGGGTCGAGCGGCTCACGCCGCTGCGTTCCGCCAACTCGCCGAGGGACCAACCGCGTTCGGCGCGCAGCTCGGCGAGCCGGGCGCCGAGGCGGGCGTCCATCGCGTCCGAGGCTTCGCTACCCTCTGCCAGCCGTCTCATATCCGGGAGGCTATCCCATATGTGAAACGCCCGTGTTACGGGAGGCTCACTCCCCCGCCGCCTCCAGCGCCTCCAGCACCGGCCGGATCAGCGGGTGCTCCTCGGCACCCCGCCGCACGGCCGCGAAGACCCGCCGCGTGGGGGCGACCCCGTCCACGGGGCGCACGACGACCCCCGTGAGGTCCATGCCGCGCAGCGCCGAACGCGGCACGAGCGCTACGCCCGCATCGGCCGAGGCAAGGGCGACGACCGCGCGGAAGTCGTCGGAGGAATGTTCGAGACGGGGCTGGAAACCGGCGTTCTCGCAGGCCAGGACGACCACGTCATGGCACGGATTGCCGGGGTACGGGCCGATCCACGCGTCCTTGGCCAGCTCCGCGAGCGGTACCTCGGCCGCGTCGGCCAGGCGGTGGCGCACCGGGACGACCGCGTCGAAGGGCTCGGCGTACAGCGGTACGTGGGCCAGGCGGGGGTCGTCGGCGGGCGGCGCCCCCCGGTACTCGACGGCGACCGCGACGTCGACCTGCCGGTCCAGCACCATCGGCAGGCTGGCGTCGCCCTCGGCGTCCTGGACGCGGATGCGGATGCCGGGGGACGTCTCGGCGAGCCGGGCCACCGCCGGCGCGACGACCAGGGCGATGCCGGTCGCGAAGGAGGCGACCGTGACCGTGCCGGCCGCACCCGAGCTGTAGGCCGCGAGCTCGGCCTCGGCCCGCTCCAACTGGGCGAGGACGGCGTTGGTGTGGCTGAGCAGGATCTCTCCGGCCGGAGTCAGCCGCACGCCCTTCGCGCCGCGCTCCACCAGGCGGTGACCGGTCTCCTGTTCCAGGGCCGCCAGCTGCTGGGAGACCGCCGAGGGGGTGAGATAGAGCGCGGCGGCAGCCGCCGTCACCGTACGGTGGTCGGCCACCGCACGGAGGATGTGGAGCCGCCGCGCTTCGATCATGGGATCGATTATCGCAATATGTCCGGGGTGGCCGCCGGACCTCAGGCTTCCAGTTCCGCCCGGGCCGCGACGAAGGCGTCGACGGCACGGTTGACGTCGTCCGTCGAGTGCGCCGCGGACAGCTGCACGCGGATGCGGGCCTGCCCCTGCGGAACCACGGGGTACGAGAAGCCGATCACGTACACGCCCCGCTCCAGCAGCAGCTCCGCCAGTCGGCCCGCCTTCGCGGCGTCACCGATCATCACGGGCGCGATGGCGTGGTCGCCGGGGAGGATCTCGAAGCCCTCCTCCGTCATCCGGCGGCGGAACAGCGCGGTGTTCTCGGCCAGCCGCACGCGCAGGTCGTCCGCCGACTCCAGCAGGTCGAGGACCTTGAGGGAGGCCGCCGCGATCACCGGGGCCAGGGTGTTCGAGAACAGGTACGGCCGGGAGCGCTGGCGCAGCAGTGCGACGATCTCGGCGCGGGCCGCCACATAGCCGCCGGACGCGCCGCCGAGCGCCTTGCCGAGGGTGCCGGTGATGATGTCGACGCGGTCCATGACGCCGTGCAACTCGGGCGTACCGCGGCCGCCGGGGCCGACGAAGCCGACGGCGTGCGAGTCGTCGACCATGACCATGGCGTCGTAGCGGTCGGCGAGGTCGCAGATCTCACGCAGGGGTGCCACGTAGCCGTCCATGGAGAAGACGCCGTCGGTTACGATCAGCCGGCGCCGCGCGGACTGCGCCTCCTTCAACTGGCGTTCCAGGTCGGCCAGATCACGGTTGGCGTACCGGAAGCGGCGTGCCTTGGACAGGCGGACGCCGTCGATGATCGACGCGTGGTTCAGGGCGTCGGAGATGACCGCGTCCTCCGGGCCGAGCAGCGTCTCGAAGACGCCGCCGTTGGCGTCGAAGCAGGAGGAGTACAGGATCGTGTCCTCCTGGCCGAGGAACGCGGAGAGCCGGGCCTCCAGTTCCTTGTGCACCTCCTGGGTGCCGCAGATGAAGCGCACCGAGGCCATGCCGTAGCCCCAGCGGTCGAGGGCCTCGTGGGCGGCGGCGATCACTTCGGGGTGGTCGGCGAGGCCGAGGTAGTTGTTGGCGCAGAAGTTGAGGACCTCACCGGGACGGCCGCCCTCGGTGACGTTGACGGTCGCGGACTGCGGGGTGTCGATCACTCGCTCGGGCTTGTGCAGACCGGCGGCGCAGATCTCGTCGAGGGTGGCGCGCAGGTCGTCGCGCACGGAGTCGAACATCTCAAAGCTCCCAGAAAGACAGATGGCTGACGCGGTTGGCTTGCGCGAGGGACCTACGCGGTCCAGTCGAGGATGACCTTGCCGCCGCGGCCGCTCGCCGCGTCGGCGAACGCCGCCTCGAACTCGCGGTGGCCGTACCGGCCGGTGATCACGGGCGCGAGGTCGAGGCCGCCTTCCAGCAGCACGGACATCGCGTACCAGGTCTCGAACATCTCGCGGCCGTAGATGCCCTTGATGGTGATCATCGAGGTGACGATCCGGGCCCAGTCGACCGGGAACTCCTGCGCCGGCAGGCCGAGCATGGCGATACGGCCGCCGTGCGTCATGTTGGCGATCATGTCGCGCATGGCCTCGGGGCGGCCGGACATCTCCAGGCCGATGTCGAAGCCCTCGCGCAGGCCGAGTTCACGCTGTCCCTCGGCGATGCTCGCCTCGGACACGTTCAGCGCGAGGCTCACGCCGATCTTGCGGGCCAGCTCCAGCCGTTCCTCGCTCACGTCGGTGATCACGACGTTGCGCGCGCCCGCGTGCCGGGCCACGGCCGCCGCCATCAGACCGATCGGACCGGCGCCGGTGATCAGGACGTCCTCCCCGACCAGCGGGAAGGACAGCGCGGTGTGCACGGCGTTGCCGAACGGGTCGAAGATCGCGGCGACATCGAGGTCGACGGGCACACGGTGCACCCACACATTGGCGGCGGGCAGGGCGACGTACTCGGCGAAGGCGCCGTCCCGTCCGACGCCGAGGCCGACCGTGGCACGGCACAGGTGGCGCCGGCCCGCCAGGCAGTTGCGGCACTTGCCGCACACGAGGTGGCCCTCGCCGCTGACCCGGTCACCCGGCTTGATGTCGGTGACGTCACGGCCGGTCTCGACGACCTCACCGACGAACTCGTGCCCGATCACGAGCGGGGTGCGGATCGCCTGCCGCGCCCAGCCGTCCCAGGACCGGATGTGCAGATCGGTGCCGCAGATGCCGGTGCGCAGCACCTTGATCAGTACGTCGCCGGGCCCGACGGCCGGTTCCGGGACGTCCGCGAGCCACAGCCCGGGCTCCGCCTTCTCCTTGACCAGCGCCTTCAACGCTACGGCTCCTGTGGGTGAGTCCCGGCCGCGGGCATGCCGAACGAGCCCGTGGCCGGGGAGAGGGGTGGAATCGCGTAGCAATCTGCCGTACGGCGACGCCCTGGTCCATCGAGGTTTTCTTAAGCGGCGCCACAGCTTTCCTTCACGCCCTCCCCGCGCGTCCCTCTCACACCTGCTTTCGTCCTCGTACGGCGGTGCGCGGTACGGGCGAGGGAGCCTCGCAGCCGAAGCCGAGGACGCCGAGGCACAGCTCGGTCGGGGTGTCCGTGGCCCTGGGAGATCCGCTCACAACGGCAGCCCGTCCGCCGCCCGCCGCTCCAGTCGCATCGTCAGTTCCGCCGCGGACGCCTTGATGGTGTCCAGGCCAACTCTCCCCCATGGCCGCGGCTCGACGTCGACGACGCACACCGTGCCCAGCGCCATTCCCTTGGAGTCGATCAGTGGGGCGCCCAGATAGGAGCGGATGCCGTACTCGTCGACGATCGGGTTCCCCGCGAACCGCGGATAGTCGCACACGTCCTCCAGGACCAACGCCTTGTGTCGGACGACCACATGGGGACAGAACCCATGGTCGCGCTCCAGATGACGGCCCAGCGCCGGCTTGGCGTCGTCGGCCCGTTCCAGGGAGACGGCACGCCGCACATGCAGGCCGGCGAAGAACTGCCGGTTCTCCCCGACGAAGTTCACCATGGCGTAGGGCGCCGCGGTGAGTTCGGCGAGGCGGTCCGCGAAGGCGTCGAGGGCGGGGTCCGGCTGTTCCGCCACGCCGAGTTGGAGCAGCCGACGGGCACGGGCGGGGGCCTCCTTGTCCTCGGGGGTGAGCAGCAGACGAGCGACCGGGCGGGGTGGGCCGTAGCTCATGGGCGGATTCCGTCGCTGTGGGCGTGGTTCATATGCGGCTCCGTCCTGGTGTGTGCGGGTGTCACATGTGGGCGCCGTGGCTCGGCGCGGGTGCCGGCGTGTGGGCGATGAGATGCCGTACGAGGGTGAGCAGGGTCTGGACACCGGAGCTGGAGATCCGGGCGTCGCAGCGGACGACGGGGATCTCCGGGTCGAGGTCGATGGCGGCGCGGACCTCCTCGGGGTCGTACCGGTAGCCGCCGTCGAACTCGTTGATGGCCACGATGAAACCGAGGCCCCGCTGCTCGAAGAAGTCGACGGCGGCGAAGCAGTCCTCCAGGCGCCGGGTGTCGGCGAGGATGACCGCGCCGAGCGCGCCCTCGGAGAGTTCGTCCCACATGAACCAGAACCGTTCTTGTCCGGGCGTGCCGAACAGATAGAGGACGTGTTCCGGATCGAGCGTGATGCGGCCGAAGTCCATGGCCACCGTCGTCTCGATCTTGTTCTCGATGCCCTCGAGGTTGTCGGTCGCGGCGCTGACCGTGGTGAGCAGCTCCTCGGTGCTGAGCGGCGCGATCTCGCTCACCGCGCCGACGAAGGTGGTCTTGCCTACCCCGAACCCTCCCGCCACCAAGATCTTCAGCGCGGTGGGGAACGGGTCAGAGCTGTCGTCGTAGTCCATCGAGCACTGCCTCCAGAAGAGCCCGGTCAGTCGGGTTGTGGTGGAACTCGGGGGGCTTGGTGGTGAGCGCCCCGCCGTCGACGAGGTCCGACAGCAGCACCTTGGTGACCGCCGCCGGCAGCTTCAGGTGGGCGGCGACCTCGGCGACCGAGATGGGGGCGCGGCACAGGTCGAGCGCCTGCTCGTGCTCGGGGCCGAGGTAGCCGAGGGGGGTCGCCCCGGTGGCCATCACCTGCGACATGAGGTCGAGCGCGACGGTGGGCCGGGTACGGCCGTTGCTGACCGTGAAAGGGCGCACCAGCCGTCCGGCCGCGTCGTCGAGCCAGGGCCCGTCGCCGGCCGCCGTCACGTTCAAGGCCTCATCGCCGACGGTTCGACGGAGTGCTGCCGAGGTGCGGTGACCAGGTACGGACGGACGCTCTTGACCAGCATCGCCATCTCGTAGCCGAGCACCGCCGCGTCCGCCTCGCGGCCGGCCAGGACGGCGAGACAGGTGCCGGACCCCGCCGTGGTCACAAAGAGCAGGGTCGAGTCGAGCTCGACGACGACCTGACGCACCTCCCCGCCGTCGCCGAAGCGCACTCCCGCGCTGCGGCCGAGGGAGTACAGGCCGGAGGCCAGGGCTGCCATGTGGTCGGCGCTGTCCGGGTCGAGGCCGTGAACCGACTTCACGAGCCCGTCGCAGGAGAGGAGCACCGCGCTGGTGGTGTGCGGTACGCGCTGCACTAGGCCGCTCATCAGCCAGTCGAGATCGGAGACCTGAGCGGTCGGCGCTTCGCTCGCCATGATGGATCGACTCCTTGAGGTACGAAGGTCTGCGGGAGCGCTGGGGGTGGGGGTGGACTCCCAGGCGAACTTCGGGCTGGTCGCGGGGGTGGTCATCCGGCTGGTGCGCTCCCGTCGGGCCGGGTGGTGTGGTCGGTGCCGGGCGCTGACCCGGGGTGCGGCTCTGTGGTGTGGGGCCGGTCCGTGGGCGATACGTCCATGTGCGGCCAGGTGGTCGTGGGGGTCACGTCTGTGTGGAGGGCGTCCAGGGAGGTCGGGCGCAGGTGGGTGGGTTGCGGGCGACCTGTCTCAAGGCGCGTCGGCTCCAGACGGACCGGCGCCGGGCGCACGGCCTCCAGGCGGATGGGCTCGGAGGGTTCGGGGGGTGTGGGGGTGGGGGTGGGGGTGGGGGGGGTCGGCTCCGGGGCGGGCGAGGTGGTGTCTGAGGTGGTGTGCCGTGGGGGCGTTGGGGCGGCGGTGGTCGGGTGCATGGGGCTGGTCGGGGTGGCGGAGGCAGTGTGTGGCGAGTCCATGTGGTTCGTGTCCGTGTGGCCCAGGCCCACAAGGCCGGACGTCGTGTGGCCCGACACTGTGTAGCCAGATGTTGTGTGGCCCGAAACTGTGGTGCCTGACGCGGTGTGCGTCGTGTGGCCTGACGGCGTGTGCGAGGCGCCCATGTGGGCCGCGTCCATGTGTTCGCCACCCATGTGTCCGGCATCCATGCGTCCCGGATCGACCCACCCGAGATCCTTGCGACCCAACTCCGTGGATCCGTCAGACATGTGCCCGCCACCCATGTACCCGCCGTCCACGTACCCGGCGCCCATGCGCTCGGCACCCATGTGCTCGGCACCCATGGGCGTCGCCTCCATACGCGGGGCCTCCACATGCCCGGAATCCATGTGCCCGACATCCATGTGCGCCGCTTCCATGTGCTGCTGCGTCTCGGCGAGCCCGATCCCCCGCTGAAAGGCCGCCATCAGCCCCGGGTCGTGCCCGGCGAGGTCGTCGGACTCCTGGCGCGGTGCGGGGCCGTCACGCAGCTGAGGGGCGATGTGTTCCTGGGCGCGGCGGCGTGGCAGTTGAGGCTTGTCCATGGTGCCGCGGACGGTGCCGGCGCGCGGGGTCGGCGGTGTGACGGTGTTCTCGGCGAGCAGCCGGCGTTCGTCGGGCCGGATGCCAGGCACGGCCTCCGCCGGGTTGGCCCGCTCCTCGCGGGCGCCGCGCACGGGCAGCGGTGCCGGTCCGCTGCCGTTCGCCTTTGGGGCCGCACCTCCACCGGCCTGCGACTGCGGCGGACGCGGCGTCCCCGGCGATGCCTCACCCGCACCCCGCTGCCCGCCCACCGATGCACCTGACGCCGGCTGCCGATGCTGCTGGGGCGGCACCGCGGCCTGCTGCTGACGAGTCTGCGACGGCGCGTGCGGCGGTACGGCCGCGCCTCCCGCGGCACCTTGCGAGTCCTGCGGCTCCTGCGCCCGCGCCGTCCCTCCACGGGCCGCCGGTTCGGTGCCCAACAGCCCCTGCGGTATGACGAGTACGGCCTGGACGCCGCCGTAGATGTTGGTCTGGAGGCGCACATGGATGCCGTGCCGCTTGGCCAGCTGCGAGACGACGAACAGCCCGATGCGCCCGTCCGCCAGCAGGCTGCCGACGTTGACCTGGTCGGGGTCGGAGAGCAGGGCGTTCATACGGTTCTGCTCGCCGACGGGCATGCCGAGCCCACGGTCCTCGACCTCGACGGCGAGCCCCGAAGTCACGAGGTTGGCCCGGAGCAGCACTTGGGTGTGCGGGGCGGAGAACACCGTGGCGTTCTCGACGAGTTCGGCCAGCAGGTGGATGACGTCGGCGACGGCGTGTCCGCGCAGGGTGCCGTCGATGGGCGGCACGAGCTTGACCCGGGAGTACTGCTCGACCTCGGCGATGGCCGAGCGCAGTACCTCGGTCATGGAGACCGGGTTGCTCCACTGCCGACGGGAGACGGCGCCGCCGAGCACGGCGAGGTTCTCGGCGTGGCGGCGGATTCGGGTGGCGAGGTGGTCCACGTGGAAGAGACCCTTGAGCAGGTCGGGGTCCTCGATCTCGTTCTCCAACTCGTCGAGGATGGAGATCTCGCGGTGCACGAGCGACTGAAGGCGCCGGGCGAGGTTGACGAAGACTTCCAGTTTCTGTTCGCTGCCCGCCTGGCTGGAGAGCTGGGAGGCCTGGACGACGGCGGTGACGGCCCCGTCGTGGGCGCGGGCCAGATCGGCGGCGAGCAGTTCGAAGTCGTCGGCGCCGTCGGGCGGACCGCTGCGCGACTTGCGCTTCGGTGGGCCGTCGCCGCGCCGTAGGGCCTCGACGAGGGCCCGCAGCTCGGCCTCGCCGCGGGCGCTGCTGCGGCGCAGCGCGCCGATGCGGTCGTGCACGGATTTCGCGGCGCGATTGGCGGCCACCGCGGCGATCAGGATGCCGGCGAGAGTCACCGAGACCGCGCCCGCGAGCACGGCCCACAGGGTGAGGCTCGGCCGTACTCCGGTGGTGCGCACGATGAACAGGACTGCCGCGCAGGCGCTGAGCGCCACCGCGATGGGCGGCAGCACGGCCAGGCGCATCAGTTGGGGCCGTATATGGGTCTCGGGCAGCGCGGGTGCGGTGCGGGCGGCCGGGCGCCCGTGCCGCCCGCCCTCACGGCGGTCTGCGCGTGCGGCCGGGGCGCGGAGTTGAGACATCGGGGTCCTCGTACTGGTCCGTCGGTCGGGGCCTGCGGGTGTGCGCGTTCTGCACGGCCCGGGGCATGCGCCATCGCGATGTCGGTCGACAGAGCCGACGAGATTCGGCTCTGTGTCGCCCGACGGACACTCACAGTAGTCGCCTCCGCATCATGTGCGGTGGGCAGTTGACAAAGTCCGGCAGGCAGCGTCCCGCTCTGGTATGAGGTCTCGTACGACAGACCGATAACCCGTCCCGCCACACACCCATATAGACCACTCGAACGATCAGACATGGTCAGAAGTGGTCACAAAGCAAAGTCGGCGACGGGTCACCTCCGTCCACCTCACCCCGCGCCGACTTGCCGTTTCCCCACCCGCGAACGCTTCGGCCGTGACGTTTCAGCGCCCGCACGCCGAGCGCGCCGACCCCCGGCACGTCACCGGCCGTATCGGCGCACGCGAACTCTTGAACGCCCCCAAGCACCCCGACACGCCCCGCGTGAACCACACGAAGGAGCGCGCAAATCCGGTGCATGCGCATCCGCACGCACCACGAAACAATCACATGGCCCCTGGCGTATCAGCGAGGGCCCTTCCCGGACAGCCAGACGAAGATCGCCGTGGCAAGGCCAGCGCACGCCCCTGGCTGTACCGAGCCCGCGCACGCCCCTGGCTGTGCCGAGCCCGCCTTAGACCACCGCTGTGCCGTCGGGCCCCGAGGCGACCGGCGGCCACGCCGGCCACCCCTCGGCGGGGGCCTCGGTCACCTCACGCCACCACGGCACGACGGGCGGTACGGCGGCCGGCTCGAAGGGCTCACCGCAGCGGGGAGCCGCCATCGTGACCCCGGCCTTGTGCGTGGCCCGCATCATCCACTCTCCCGGCTCCGCCCACGGATGCGGCGCCAGATTGAAGGTCCCCCAGTGGATCGGCAGCATGACGCCCCCGGTCGGATCGCCGCCCTGCAGGTCGAGGTGGGCCCGGACGCCCTCCTCCGGCGTCATGTGGATGTCCGGCCAGAAGTCCGAGTAGGCGCCGACCTGGATCATCGTGGCGTCGAACGGGCCGTACTCGGCGCCGATGTCCTTGAAGCCCTCGAAGTAGCCGGTGTCGCCGCTGTGGTACACCCGGTGCTCGTCGGAGGCGACGGCCCAGGACGCCCAGAGGGTGTGCTGCGTGTTGCGCAGTCCGCGGCCGCAGAAGTGGCGGGCCGGGGTGGCGGTCAGGGTGAGTCCGCCGACCTTCGTCGTCTCGTGCCAGTCCAGCTCGCGCAGCCGGTCGGCGGACACGCCCCAGTGTTCGAGGTGCGCGCCGACGCCGAGCGGTACGGCGAACAGCGTGTCCGTGCCGGCCAGCGCCTTGATCGTGGGCATGTCCAGGTGGTCGTAGTGGTCGTGCGAGATGACGACGACGTCGACCGGGCCGAGCGCGGCGAGCGGCAACGGCACGGGGTGCAGCCGCTTGGGCCCGGCGAAGGGGAACGGCGAGCAGCGCTCGCCCCACACGGGATCGAAGAGCACCCGGTGGCCGTCGATCTCCGCGAGGACGCTGGAGTGTCCCATCCAGGTCAGGCGCAGTCCGCCGGCGGGCGGCTTCGCGAGGTCGGCGTAGGTGGTGGGGTGCACCGGCACCGTGCCCTTGGGGGCACGGCGGGGCCGGGTGTCCTTGTCGAAGAAGACCTTGGCGAACTGAACCATCGATCCGGACGGCCGGGTCCGGGCGGCGCCCCCGGGGTTCTGGAAGACCCCGTTCCTGAAGTGCGGCGATCTCCGGATGCGCGCCATGCGCTCACCGTTCGGATCCACGCCGAAGGCTTCGGGCCGCAGGGCGCGGAGCCCGGAGCTCGGAAGACGGAAACCGGCCACGGTACCTCCAGGTGGAGTCGGTAAGGCTTCCATTATGGTCAGCCCCTCCGACAGCCCGGATGGCCCGAGCGACGGCTCCGGGCGATGTACCCCGGGCGACGGCCCCGGGCGACGGCCCCGAACGCCCCGCCCCGCGCGACCGCGCCCCGGAAGCCCCCCGCACTACATTGACATGTACCCGCCCCCGCTCCAATACTGACCCGTCGTTCAGTACCAGCGCGCGACTCACGGCTCCCTCCGCCCCCTCCCCTCCCCTCCCCTCCCCTCCCCTTCCCTCCCCTTCCCTCCCCCCGGAGACCGAGACCCCATGACCCCTCCCTTGTTGTCGCTCACCTGGACCGACCACGTCACCGGCCGCCAGGGCTTCCTGGTCGTCGACCGGCTGGTGCGCGGTGTGTCCAGCGGCGGACTGCGGATGCGGCCGGGCTGCACGCTGGACGAGGTCGCCGGGCTCGCCCGCGGCATGAGCGTGAAGGAAGCACTGCACTACGACCCCGAGACCCGTTACGTCCCCCTGGGCGGCGCCAAGGGTGGCATCGACTGCGACCCCCGGGATCCGGAGGCGTACGGCCTCCTGGTGCGCTACCTGAGGTCCATGCGGCCGTACATCGAGAGCTGCTGGACCACGGGCGAGGACCTAGGTCTCACCCAGGACCTGGTCGACCGGGCGGTCGGCGAGGCCGGGCTCGTCTCCTCCGTCCAGGCCGTGTATCCGCTGCTCGACGACGAGGAAGGCGCCCGTCGGCGGATCGCGGACGCGTTCGCGGTCGAGGTGGACGGCATCGGGCTCGACGAGTTGGTCGGCGGCTGCGGCGTCGCCGAGTCGGTGCTCACCGCCCTGGATCGGGCGGGTGTGCCGTACTGGAGGACCCGCGTCTCCCTACAGGGATTCGGCACCATGGGCGGTGCCACGGCACGCTTCCTCACGCGCGCGGGACTCACCGTCGTGGCGATCGCCGACATCAAGGGGACGATTGCCAACCCGGCGGGCCTGGACGTCGAGGCCCTGCTCACGGCGCGGGACGCGTACGGCACCGTGGACCGCGACGCGCTGCGCCCTGGCGACCGCGAACTGCCGGGCGACGCCTGGTTGTCGGCCGAGGCGGAGGTACTGGTACCGGCGGCCGTCTCGTACGCGGTCGACATCGCGAACCAGGGCCGGATCACCGCCCGTTGGATAGCCGAAGCGGCCAACATGCCCGTACGACCCGAGGCGGAGGAACTGCTGGCCGCGCGGGGCATCACCGTCCTGCCGGACGTCGTGGTCAACTCGGCGACCAATGCCTGGTGGTGGTGGACGCTGTTCGGCGACCTCGACGCCGAGGCGGACGAGGCGTTCGCCCACATTCGACGCTCGATGCGTGTCCTGACCGACCGCATACTGGGCCGTGCCGAGGCCGACGGGACAACCCCCCGGTCCGCCGCGCACGCCATCGCGGCGGACCGGCTGTCGGTGACCGCCGAGCGGTTCGGCTGGCACCGGTGACCGTGGGCGGCGTGTTCTCACAGGGGCGAGTCCTCGCAGGGGCGTGTCCTCGCAGGGACGCGGGGCCCTCTGACGGCCGACACCCAGGCCTTATGGTGACGGCGTGGCAAGAGTGCGGTTGAGCGTGGCCGAGCGGCGTGAGGAGTTGCTGCGGGCCGCCGTCGAGCAGATAGAGGCGCGGGGCGTGGTGGCGGTGAGAATCGCCGACGTGGCCGCGGCGCTCGGGGTGAGCAACGCTCTGGTGCTCTATCACTTCGCCACGAAGGAGAAACTGGTCGCCGCCGCGTTCACCCACGCCGCCGAGGGTGACCTGGCCCGTCTGCGCAGGATCCTCGGCCGCCGTACGACGGCGCTGCGACGGTTGCGGGCTGCCGTGCGCTGGTACGCGCCGACCGGCCAGGCCAAGGGCTGGCGGCTGTGGATCGAGGGCTGGGCCGCGGCGTTGCGCGAGCCCGCCCTTCAGGAGGTCACACGGGACCTCGACCGGCAGTGGAAGGCGGCCATCACCAAGGTCATCGCGGAGGGCGTGGCCGCGGAGGAGTTCCACTGCCCCGACCCCACCGGCACGGCCCTGCGCCTGACGGCGCTCCTCGACGGGCTCGCCGTACAGCTGACGTCATATCCGGGCGCGGTGTCACGCACGCGTGCCCGGGAGTGGGTGGACGAGGCGCTCGCCCGGGAACTCGGGCTGGAGCGGGATGCCTTGACAGCGTCGACGCGGTGAGACCGCGGCCTACGTGTGACCGACCCATGGGTGGGACCGACACATACGTGTGGTCGCCCCATAGGCGAGCTGGACACATACGTGCGAGCGGGCCCGTACGTGTGGTCGCCCCATAGGCGAGCCGGACACATACGTACGAGCGGGCCCATACGTGTGATCGGCCCATGGGTGAGCCGGACACATACGCGAGACGGACATATACGTGCCCCGGCCCATAGGTGAGACCGACACATACGGCCGCCCTGCCATAGGGCTTGCCCGCCCTGCCATAAGACTTGCTCCCGGCGTCACCTGTCGGACGACATCCGCGCGGGCCGTACCGATCACGCGTCGGCACGGCCCGCACCCACCGTTCGCTCGCGAACCGCTCTCAAGCCACCCAGTCGATCCGCATCTTGATGTCGTCCGGGGACAGCGCGCCCTTGGCCGTCACATGGTCCCCCGACGACTCACCGCGCAGGCGCCGCCCGATCCAGGGCACCAGGTACTCGCGCGCCCAGTGGACGTCGTCCCGCCGGATCTCGAGGGTGCCGCGGGGCGGAAGCGGAGGCCAGGGCTGGTCCGGGTCGGCCGGCACCTCCAGGCCGAGGACCTGGCCCGCGCGGAGCGCCACGCGCGTGTGCCCCTCGGGGGACAGGTGGAGCCGGTCGTCGTCCCAGGCCCTGCGGTCCTGAACGGTCTTCAGGGACCACAGGTCGAGCACGGGACAGCCGTACCGGTCGGCGATGGCCCGCACATGGCCGTTGTACGTGGCGATCTTGCCGCGCAGATGCTTCAACAGGGGCACGCCACGGGTGTCGAAACCGGTCGTCACCATGACGGTGCCGATCGCGGAGGTGAGCCGGGCGACCGCACGCTCGAAGCGCTCGGCCACCTCGTCGGGGTCGGTTCCGGGCCGGATGATGTCGTTGCCGCCCGCGCAGAACGAGATCAGGTCCGGGGCCAGTTCGATGGCCCGTGGGAGCTGGTCCGCCACGATCTGGTCGAGCAGTTTGCCGCGCACGGCGAGGTTGGTGTAGTCGAAGTCGCCCTCGGGCCGCCGGTCCGCGAGCAGGACCGCGAACCGGTCGGCCCAGCCGACGAACGCCCCGTCGGGGCCGGGGTCGCCGACGCCCTCGGTGAAGCTGTCCCCCACCGCGACGTACGACCCGATCACTGATCTGCTGTCATTCTTCGAATCGTCTGCCACGTCGGCACATGATTCACCTTCCAATGTGACCTACGCGACCGTAGGAAGGGATTGACGAGCGGTGAGATAAGCCACTCCCAAAGTGTTGACCAAGCCCGGAATAACCCTCTGATCAGGCGCGTTGAGGGCGCAGCCGCCACACTCGGAAGTCACTGACGCGGAAGTGGCTCCACACGGTCCGGAAGGCGAAGTGCCCGCTGGTGTAGGGCTGCTGGTCGATGTGGTCGAAGACGAGCCGCCCGTTGTTCCACCACTGGACGGTCGAACCGTCGGCCACGATACGGACCCGGTTCGGCTGGTTCGGCACCAGCAGCGGTTCGGTGTAGTCGAGGACCAGCGGACGCACCCCGGCCTCGCCGACGTAGCGGCGCAGTCGTGTCGTGGTGTTGTAGTTGGCGCCGTAACCGGAGTAGTAGGTCTTGAGGTAGTCGTACTCCGCCAGCGCGCCGCCCCGCTCGGTGGCGAAGAGGTCGTCCGGGGAGCGGACGTCGAGGGCGTTCCAGAAGTTGTTGAGGTCGGAGACGCGGTCGTTGGGCCCGCCTTCCGAGACGGCGGTGGCCGTGTACTGGAGGACGTACGGCCCTTCGAGGCGCTTCTTGAACCACACCGTCGCACCACTGGGCACGTCGATCTCCAGGACGCCGCGCGACGCGGTGACGGTGCCGCCGTCCTGCAACTCGGTCGCCCACCGGCCCAGGCCGTGGCAGAAGTTGTCGTGGGCGATGAGCCGGCCACGGGGAGCGGCACTCGCCGTGCCCGCGGGAGCCAGTGCGCCCAGGGCCGCGCCGGCGGCCAGGATTCCGAATGCTCTGCGCGTGGTCGTCACGGATCGGGGCTCCTTCGCTGGGGCGATGACTTGGAGGTGTGACAGCGGCAGCACGGCAGAAAGCGCTTGCCCCGTCTGACGGAGATCACTCTCCCGTCATCGCCCCCTCCCTGTCGACACCCCGGACACACCGAAGGCCGGACCCGGGGATCGGGGTCCGGCCTTCGACTCGCGTGTCAGGCAGGCGGCTTCGCCGAAGGCGACCGTCAGCCGATGGCAACGCCCTTCGAGCGGAGGTAGGCGACCGGGTCCAGGTCCGAGCCGTAGTCCGGCGTGGTGCGGATCTCGAAGTGCAGGTGCGGACCGGTCGAGTTGCCGGTCGAGCCGGACAGCCCGACCTCCTGGCCCGCGGTGACGGACTGGCCGCTCGACACCGAGAGGGACGACAGGTGGGCGTACTGCGCGTAGTGTCCGTCGGCGAGCTGGATGACGACCTGGTTGCCGTACGCACCGGCCCAGCCGGCGGAGACGACCGTGCCCGCGCCCACGGCCTTCAGCGAGGTACCGGTCGGGACGACGAAGTCCACGCCGGTGTGGTAGCCGCTGGACCACATGCTGCCCGCCACCTTGTAGGCGGTGCCGACGGCGGCACCGGCCACGGGGGCCGTGAAGCCGTTGGTGGTGCCGGTGGTCCCGGCGCTCTCGGCGGCCGTGGTCGCCTTCGACGCGGCGGACTTCGACGACTTCGACGCGGACGAGTCCGAGGACGATGACGATGACGATGACGAGGAAGGGGAGGACGACTTGGGGGTGCTCGTCGCGGCCTTCTTGCCGCCGATGGTGAGCTTCAGACCGGGGTGGATCAGCGACGGGTCGTCGCCGACGGTCTCCCGGTTGTCGGCGTAGAGCTTCTTCCAGCCGCCGCTCACGTTCTGCTCGTCGGCGATCTTCGAAAGGTAGTCGCCGGCCTTCACGGAATACGTCCGCACATCCGCCTTCTGCGTCGTCTCCTTCTTCTCGGCGGCCTTCTGACCGGCAACCGGAAGAACCTGAACGGCCTTTTCCGAAACGGACTGCGAGGGAGCGGCGTGGGCCCCGGTGGCACCGATGAACGGGAGGGCGAGAGCGGCGCCGCCGGTTCCGGCGACTGCGATGGAGCGGGTGAAGCGGGGGGGCTTCGGGCGGCGGTGCTTACCCTTCGCGGGCATGGCGAATTCCTCTCCGGCGCCTGCGAGGTGAGCTGTCGGGTGCGGGCTGGAGATGCCCGGCCGCGTCGGGGACGCGACTTGACCCCAAGCCTGTTCCGGAGACCGGAACAGGCGGTTGTACCTGTGGGTCCCCCGCTCCTGCCGTACGGGTGAGTTTGCGCGGGATCCGGGCGGCGGCAGGATTAGGCGTCCGTCCGGATTGGTGGCGAACGTAAGCGAGGAAGACGCATGGGAACAAGCGAGAGGTTCCGTCCGAATGCGTTCCTGTTGATCCCTTGCGGGAATTACCGGTCACCCTCCGTGCATTATTGGGGCGCCGCCAAACACAAAGCCCCATGAGAAGCACGTGAATTACGTGGACATGACGGGCGACACACGGTCACGAATATGACGCTCCTCACGTGACACTGCTCCACCTTCCTTCAGGCGAGAGCGAGTTGGAATGAAGGCGCCAATTCGGACAGAACTCCTAGATGCGACGCAGCCGGATAACCGTCGCATCGAGGTCGCCGCACAACCCGGTACGCAGTCCGTGATGCAGCAATACTGCACCTCTGTGAATTTCGCCCGTTTCAAGGCATTCGTACGACGCTGTCGGGTCGAGCGCGCGCAGCCGCAGCGCCGGGGCGGGCTCGCCGTAACGCTGGGCCTGGAGCCAGGCGAGGACGACCGCCTCATCCCCGAGCGCGTACTGCACCGCGCTCAGTCCGCCCGCCGGAGGCCGCAGCCGGTAGAGGTCACCGCGCTGCACCACGGGCCGGATCTCCTTGTACAGCGCCACCCACTCCCGGGCCTCGGCGAGTTCCTCCTCGCTCCACCGCGCGAGGTCGCCCCCGACCCCGAGCACTCCGGCCATGGCGCTCACGAACCGGAAGCGCAGGGAGCTGGCGCGCTGGTTGAGCATGGCGTTCGGGCTGTCGGTGACCCAGGCGGCCATGGCGCGGGCCGGGTGGATCTGACTGAAGCCGTGCTGGATGTCCAGCCGGTCCAGCGGGTCGGTGTTGTCCGAGGTCCACACCTGGTCCGTACGGCTCAGCACGCCGAGGTCGATCCGCCCGCCGCCGCCCGAGCAGGACTCGAAGGCGACGCCCGGATGGGCGGCCCGCAGCCGGTCCAGCAGGCCGTACAGCGCGCGCACATGGTCGACCCACAGCCGCTGCGGGTACGACTCCCCGGGCCAGCCGGCGTCGGTGAAGCAGCGGTTGAAGTCCCACTTCACATAGTCGATCGGGGCGCTGGAGAGGAGCCCGTCGAGCCGCTCCCAGAGGTACTCCTGGACATCCTCGCGCGCGAGGTTCAGCACGAGCTGATTGCGGAATTCCGTCCGCTTTCGACCCGTTTGATGCTGAACCCAGTCGGGATGGGTGCGATACAACTCACTGTCCGGATTGACCATTTCCGGTTCGACCCAGATGCCGAACTGCATACCGAGGGCGTGCACGTACTCCGCGAGCGGCCTGAGCCCGGACGGGAAGCGGTCGGGGTTCGGCGTCCAGTCGCCGAGCCCGGCGCGGTCGCTGGTGCGCGCCCCGAACCAACCGTCGTCGACCACGAACAGTTCGACACCGATGGCCGCCGCCCGCCGCGCGAGCACGCTCTGCTGATCCTCGGAGATGTCGAACTCGGTCGCCTCCCAGGAGTTGAACAGCACCGGCCGGTCCTGGCCTGCGTCCGGGATCACGTACGCGCGCTGGTACGCGTGCCAGGCCCGGCTCGCCCCGCCGAAGCCGCTGTCGCTCCACAACCCGGCGAAGACGGGCGTCGTGAAGGACTCCCCCGGGGCCAGCCGCAGCAGACCGGAGTCGTCGTGTCCGGCCCCGCCGGTGATCTGCACGCGCGCGTCCGGGAGTTGGGCGACGGCGATGCGCCAGGACCCGGACCAGCCGAGAGCGCAGCCGTAGACCTCACCGCGCTCCTCGGTGGCGTCCGTGTCGAGCGCGACCCACGGCAGGTGCTGGTGCCCGGTGTGCCCGCGACGGCTGCCGATGA
This sequence comes from Streptomyces sp. NPDC006385, assembly GCF_040612485.1. NCBI lineage: Bacteria > Bacillati > Actinomycetota > Actinomycetes > Kitasatosporales > Streptomycetaceae > Streptomyces > Streptomyces sp. NPDC006385. Next base: position 6,440 of record NZ_JBEXQG010000039.1, on the reverse strand, counting down.
CCTTCTCACCGTAGGTGAGAGGAGACCGCACAAGACGGGACTCGGCGCCCCAGCGGCCGTGCAGCTGGGACAGCCGCCAGTCCTCCCGGTCCGGCAGCGTCCAGGTGGCCGAGTCGGCGCGCAGGAGCTCCAGGGCGCGCCCCTGGTTGTGCAGCGTCACCCAGCGCTCCACGATGTCGTCGCGCATCCGGTAGTGCAGGGTGACGTACAGACCCCCGTCACGAAAGCGCAACCGCAGCTCGTCGCCCTCGGTCTCGTACCGCTCGAAGCCCCACTCGGTGCCGTGCCGCTCGTCGCTGCGCACGGACAGGGCGGGCCGTACGAAGCGGGGGCCGCCCTCGACCGGGTACTCCTCACGCCCGTCGAGCGGGGACTCGAAGGCCCAGTACTGCGGCAACGGGCTCGCGGCGAGGGCCTCGGCGTCGGCGAGTGCGATCCGCGGCCCCCAGTGGAGGTGCAGGAGCTCGTCGCCGTCGGTCAGGTGGACGGCGTAACCGCTGGTCGGCCCGGAGAGGAGCCATGTACGGCCGTTGTCGGAGATCTCCAGCATCAAGCCCTCACAGATACGAACAGGTGCGATCAAGTCCCAACATCATCAAGGTCTCGGCCGCCCCGGGGCAACGCCTGTGGACAACTCATTGCCCCAGGAAGCCATGTCGTATCGTCGGGAGCGCACCCCGTCGGCCACCACGCCGAGCCGCGCCGCCGGGGCCGACTGGGAGGGAGCCCCCGTGACGCAGCAGATCCCGTCCACCGAGCCCGAACTGGCTGGAGTCCGCAATTTCCGCGATGTAGGCGGACTGCCGACAGTGGACGGTCGGCGGGTGCGGCACGGAGTGCTGTTCCGCAGCGGCCACCTGGCGCACGCGACCGAGGACGACGCCGCCTTCCTCGGCTCCCTGGGCCTGCACACGATCTTCGACTTCCGCAACGCGGCCGACCAGAAGCTCGAGGGCCCGGACGTGGAGCTGCCGGGCGTGCGCAATGTGAACCTGCCGCTGAGCGACCCCGCGGACGGCGCGGAGTTCTGGAAGATGGTCCGCGACGGCGACATCGACCAGCTGCGAGAGATCCTGGCGGACGGCAAGGCCGCGAACCGGATGATCGCCTCGTACCGCACGATCATCAAGGAGCGCACCGGCGAGCACTCCCAGGTGCTGCACGCGCTCGCCGAGGACAGCGTCCCCGCCCTGATGCACTGCGCCGCCGGCAAGGACCGCGCCGGCCTGTCCATCGCCGTGACGCTGCTCGCCCTCGGCGTCGAGCGCGAGGCGATCCTCACCGACTACCTGGAGTCCAACGCCAAGCACCGCCGCTACAAGGTGCACCGCAGCAGCAGCGCCGCCTCGGCCTACTCCCCCGAGGTCATGGAGCTGCTCAGCCCTCTGTTCGACGCCCGCGCCGAGTATCTGACGGCGGCCTTCGAGACGATCGAGGAGACGTGGGGCGGCGTCGACGCCTATGTGGAGCAGGGTCTGCGGATCACCCCGGAGACCCGCGAGCGACTGCGCGAGCGGCTGCTCGACTGAGCCCCGGCCGCCACGGCCACGCCTCGCACGCCTACTGCGCGCCCGCCTCGAACAGCAGGTAGATGAAGGCCGCGAAGACATGCCCCACCGCGATGTAGATGATGAGCCGCACCCACAGGGCGCGCGGGAACTTCTCCTCCATGTCGCTCACGGCGTCTCTCCAAGCGTGGGGCCCAGGCACAGCGTGGCCGTGGGGCTCTGCAGCAGGGTGTGGACGAACAGCAGCTCGACCCCGCCCTGGTCCTGGGCGGCGATGCGGTGCGGGGTGAGCGAGTCGAAGTGCGCGCTGTCGCCGGGCGCGAGCCGGTGCGTGGTGTCCCCGAGGCGCAACCGCAGCCGCCCGTTGAGGACATAGAGCCACTCCTCGCCGGGATGCACGCGCACGATGTCGCCCTGCGAGCCGTACGGCACGTGGACGCGCAGCGCCTGCATCCCGCGCCCGGGGGCGCCGGCCTGCCAGTACGTCCAGCCGCCCGCCTCGGTCGGCTCCATGTCCGCGGAGCTCACCACGGCGTCCCGGTCGGCGACCGTCTCGCCGAGCAGCTCGGAGACGGTCGTACCGTAGACGCGTGCGAGCGCGAGCAGCATCGGCAGCGAGGGCTGGCGCTGCCCGGTCTCCAGACGGGAGAGGTGGGCGGGCGACAGCCCGGCGGAGCGGGCCGCGGCCTCCAGGGTGAGGGAGGCGCGGCGGCGCAGCGCACGGAGCTGGGGCGCGACGGCGGGCAGGGCTTGGGCCGCCCCGGTCGTCGGCTCCGGCTCGTGTCCGGTATCGGCAGAGCTCATGCTCTCCATTCAGCCCGAGGCTTGCCTGATCGGCAATTTTCTTGCCTCAAAGGCAAAAGAGGCGGCCTCGGACGAGCTCGTACCATGTTCTAGCGGTTGCCGACCGCCTGCTTGATCAGCGTCTTGCCGAAGTCCCAGATCAGCCCGCCACCACTGTGCGCGTCGTCCATCACGTCGGTGAAGGCGTCCACGAACCGGCCCACCTCCCGCTCGCCGATGATCAGCGGCGGAATCAGCTTGATCACCTCCAGGTGGTCCCCGGAGACCTGGGTGAGGATCCGGTGCCGACGTAGCAGTGGCACGACGACCATCTGCGCGAACAGGCCCTTGCGCGCGGCCTGCAGCATGGTCCAACGGCTGCGCAGCTTCAGCGAGTCGGGGCGGCCGAACTCGATGCCGATCATCAGCCCCCGGCCACGGACGTCGGCGAGCAGCTCGTACTTGTCGATCAGCGCCGCGAGCCGGGACTTCAGCTGCTCGCCTGTCGCCCGGGCATGGGCGACGAGCTGTTCGTTCTCCATGACGGACAGCACGGCGAGCCCGGCCGCCATGGCCTGCGCGTTGGATCCGAAGCTCGCCGAGTGGACCAGCACGCGGTCCATGGACGAGTAGACCTTCTTGAAGATCCAGTCCTTGCCGAGCGTGGCACTCACCGGCACATAGCCCCCGGAGAGCGCCTTGGCCACACACACCAGGTCGGGTTCGACGCCGTCCTCGTGCTGATAGGCGTAGAAGTCGCCGGTCCTGCCGAGCCCGGTCTGCACCTCGTCGGCGACGAGCAGCGCCTTGTGCCGGTGCAGCAACTCCTGGGCGGCCCGCAGATAGCCGGGTGGGGCCTCGTGCACGCCCTTGCCCTGGATCGGCTCGACGATCAGGGCCGCCACGTCGCCCTTCCGCAGCTCCCGTGCCAGGGCGTCGAGATCGCCGAGCGGTACGGCCGTGTCGGGCAGGAGCGGGGCGAATCCGTCCCGGAAGCCGGCCTCGCCGTTGACGGACAGGGAGCCGGTGGTCAGTCCGTGGAAGGCGTGCTCGCAGTACAGGATCCGCGGCCTTCCGGTGACGAACCGCGCGAACTTCAGCGCGGCCTCCACTGCCTCCGTCCCGCTGTTGCCGAAGAACACCCGGTCCAGGTGAGGGCTGTGCGCGAGCAGCTTCTCGGCCAGCAGCCCGGGCAGCGGCTGGCAGTCGAAGCGGGTGAGGTCGGCGAGGGAGGCGTCGAGGACGTCGTGCAGCGCCTTGCGGACGACGGGGTGGTGGCGCCCCAGGCCCATCACCCCGAACCCGGCGAGCATGTCCAGGTAGTCGTCGCCGTCCGCGTCCCAGAAGTAGGCGCCCTCGGCCCGCTCGTAGACCTTGTCGAAGCCGATGGTGCGCAGCATGCGCGGGAGCTGGTGGTTCAGGTACTCGCTGTGCAGCTCGTAGCGCTCGTCTCCGCGCTCGGCGAGGAGTGTGCCGAGGTCGAACTCGGTGGTCATTCAGCCTTCTCCTTGACTGGCACGGCGGTACGACCGTCCTGGCCGCCGTCGGCCCGCTCTGTGCCGGCCGGGCCGTCCTCGGCCTCCTTGAGGGCCAGGCTCGCGCTGATCCGTCCGGCGACCTCGACGGGCGTGAGCCCGATGTCGGCGAGCACCTCGCCCCGCTTGGCGTGCGCGAGGAACTGCTCCGGGATGCCGAACCGCCGTACGGGCACATCGACATCGGCGTCGCCCAGCGCCAGGGCCACCGCGGCACCGACCCCGGCAGAGCGGCTGTTGTCCTCGACGACGGCCACCAGCCGGTGCCGGGCGGCGAGGGGCGGCAGCGCGGGGTCGACGGGTTTGACCCAGCGCGGGTCGACGACGGTGCAGGTGATGCCGCGTGCCTCCAGCAGCTCGGCCGCCTGGAGGCACACCGGGGCCATCACACCGACGGCTACCAGGAGGACGTCCGGCTCCTGGGCCGACCGGTGCAGCACGTCCAGGCCGCCGATCCGGTCGACCGCCGGGATCGACGGGCCGACCGACTCCTTCGGGAACCGCACCAGCGTGGGGGCGTCGTCGACGGCCACCGCCTCCCGCAGCTGCGCCCGCAACTGGTCGGCGTCACGCGGCGCGGCGATCCTGAGGCCGGGCACGACCTGGAGGATCGACATGTCCCACATGCCGTTGTGGGAGGGCCCGTCGGCACCTGTGACGCCGGCCCGGTCAAGCACGAACGTCACTGCGCAGCGGTGCAGCGCGACGTCCATGAGGAGCTGGTCGAAGGCCCGGTTGAGGAACGTGGCGTAGACGGCGACGACCGGATGCAGCCCACCCGTCGCGAGCCCGGCCGCCGACACGGCCGCGTGCTGCTCGGCGATCCCGACGTCCCAGACCCGGTCCGGGAACCGCTGCGCGAACCTGCCCAGCCCGACGGGATGCAGCATGGCCGCCGTGATCGCCACGACGTCCTCCCGTTCCTCCCCGATCCGCACGATCTCGTCCCCGAACACCGAGGTCCACGACGGCCCGTTGGACGGCGCGAGCGGCTCGCAGGTCAGCGGGTCCATCACACCGACGGTGTGGAAGTGGTCCTCCTCGTGCGCCACGGCGGGTTCGTAGCCGCGCCCCTTCTCCGTCAGGCAGTGGACCAGCACGGGCCCGTGGAAGCGCTTGGCCCTGCGCAGCGCGGACTCGACGGCCCCGATGTCGTGTCCGTCGATCGGGCCGACGTACTTCAGGCCCAGGTCCTCGAACATGCCCTGCGGTGCGAAGGCGTCCTTGAAGCCCTTCTTCGCGCCGTGCAGGGACTCGTAGAGCGTGTTGCCCACCAGCGGGGTCCGCAGCAGTACGTCCTTGCCCCAGGCCAGGACCTTCTCGTAGCCGTCGGTCGTGCGCAGGGCGGCCAGGTGGTTGGCGAGGCCCCCGATGGTCGGGGCGTACGAGCGTTCGTTGTCGTTGACGACGATGATCAGCGGCCGGTCCTTGGCGGCCGCGATGTTGTTCAGCGCCTCCCAGGCCATGCCGCCGGTCAGTGCGCCGTCGCCGATCACCGCGACGACATGGCCCTTCTCCCCCTGCACCTGGCGGGCCTTGGCGAGTCCGTCGGCCCAGCCGAGCGCGGTGGAGGCGTGGCTGTTCTCGACGATGTCGTGCTCGGACTCCTCCCGCGAGGGGTAGCCGGACAGGCCGCCCTTGCGGCGCAGCTTGGAGAAGTCCTGACGGCCCGTCAGGAGCTTGTGCACGTAGCTCTGGTGGCCGGTGTCCCAGACGATGCGGTCGACCGGCGACTCGAAGACCCGGTGGAGCGCGATGGAGAGTTCCACCACCCCCAGGTTGGGCCCGAGATGTCCGCCGGTCCTGGCGACCGCGTGCACCAGGAACTCCCTGATCTCGTCGGACAGTTCACCGAGTTCCGCCTCGGACAGCGCCTTCAGGTCGCGCGGTCCCCGGATGCTCTCCAGAATCGTCACGCTCGGGCCCCCTCTCGGTCCGTGCCTTGCTTCAACTCACAGTCACTGCTGGTTTCCCCGTGACGATGGGGGCGCCCGATGCGGCCCCGTCCTGCTCCATCTGCTCGGCGATCTTCATCGCCTCCTCGATCAGGGTCTCGACGATCTTGGACTCGGGCACGGTCTTGATGACCTCGCCCTTGACGAAGATCTGTCCCTTGCCGTTGCCGGAGGCGACACCGAGGTCGGCCTCGCGCGCCTCGCCGGGGCCGTTCACCACGCACCCCATGACCGCGACGCGCAGCGGCACCTCCATGCCCTCCAGGCCGGCCGTCACCTCCTCGGCCAGCTTGTAGACGTCCACCTGCGCTCGCCCGCACGACGGGCAGGAGACGATCTCCAGGCGACGCTGCCGCAGCCCCAGCGACTCCAGGATCTGGATGCCGACCTTGACCTCTTCGGCGGGCGGTGCGCTCAGGGACACCCGGATCGTGTCACCGATCCCGCGCGACAGCAGGGCGCCGAAGGCCACGGCCGACTTGATGGTGCCCTGGAACGCCGGGCCGGCCTCCGTCACCCCGAGGTGCAGCGGGTAGTCACACCTCTCGGCGAGCAGCTGATACGCGTTGACCATCACCACGGGGTCGTTGTGCTTCACCGAGATCTTGATGTCCCGGAAGTCGTGCTCCTCGAACAGCGACGCCTCCCACAGCGCCGAC
>NZ_JBEXQG010000038.1:0-82972 GCF_040612485.1 Streptomyces sp. NPDC006385 | reverse complement strand
CGGTGGCCTTGCCCTCCCGTATGTCGTCACCGACCGGCTTGCCGGTCTTGGCCGGATCGCCGAAGACGCCGAGGAGGTCGTCGCGCAGTTGGAGGCACCGGCGTAACCCGTCGCCGCGAAGTCGGACGAGTAGTGCACCGCCTGACCGCCGCTGAAGAACATCGCGTACGGCATCGGCGAGTCATAGAGCGTCGACACATGGTGCCGGGACTTCCAGTAGACGCTGAACACACCTTCGCGCGTCGGGGTGTACTGCGAGCCGAACCGCACCGGCACCGTCAGCACCGTCCGCCCGTCGATCATCCAGCGCAGCGTCCGGCTCGACTTGCTGACGCACAGCACCCGGCCGGTCAGGCACCGCGCGTCCGGCGCGTCGGCCGGCTGGCCGCCCATCAGATACAGGTCCCACTTGCCCGGTTCGCGCGTCATCTTCAGCAGCCGCTGCCAGGTGACCTCGTCGGTCTTCCCCGTCTTCGGCAGTCCCCGTTTGCCCTGGAACCCCTTGACCGCCTGCTCGGTCAGATCGTCGTAGGTCCCGGTCGGCCCGTCGAAAAGCCAGGCGATCTGCCGCAGACGGGCCTGGAGCTCGCGTATGTCACGGCCCTCGTCGCCCCGCGACCACAGCACTGCCGGTGCCGCGGGCGGGGCCGAGGCGCTCGGTTTGTCGTCGGGTGGGGCGGCCTTCGGGGACGGCGTGCCGCTCGGGACCTCGATGCGTACCGGCGAGCGCTGCTCCTCGCCCGCTGCCCGCACCGTGCAGCCGCACAGCACCGCGAGCGCGGCGCCCGAGGCGAGCACGGCCGTCGATCTCCCCACGCGCACGCGACCCGTACGGCTCCCCCGCCCTCTCCCGCCGCACATCCGCCCCATGTCCCTGGTACGCATCCCGACCCCCGGCGTCTCACCGCGGCCGCCCCCGACCGCCCTGATGTCACCTGAGATGTTCCCCGCGCGTGACCGGTTGCGAACTACGCGGCATGGTTGGACACAGAGAACGCAGCAGAACGCAGCAGAACGGGTGCTGTGAGCAAGGTCCCAGGAAGGGGCCCTGCATCGGGCGCACGGCCGCCGCTACAGTCCGTGGCGAGGCCGTTCTGTACTGGCGAGTAAGAGAGCCGAGCATCGCGGAGGCACACCATGGCGCGTGAGTCGGAGTCCGGACTGCCCATCGAGCCGGTCTACGGGCCGGACGCGCTGACCGGCTGGGACGCGGCCGAGAAGCTGGGCGAGCCGGGCTCGTACCCCTTCACCCGCGGCGTGTACCCCACGATGTACACCGGCCGCCCCTGGACGATGCGGCAGTACGCCGGCTTCGGCACGGCGACGGAGTCCAACGCCCGCTATCGCGACCTGATCGCGCACGGCACGATGGGCCTGTCGGTCGCCTTCGACCTGCCCACCCAGATGGGCCACGACTCCGACGCGCCGATCGCCCACGGCGAGGTCGGCAAGGTGGGCGTGGCCATCGACTCCATCGACGACATGCGGGTGCTGTTCGGCGGGATCCCGCTGGACAAGGTGTCGACGTCGATGACGATCAACGCGCCGGCCGCGCTGCTGCTCCTGCTGTACCAACTGGTGGCGGAGGAGCAGGGCGTCCCGGCGGCCCAGCTCACCGGCACGATCCAGAACGACGTGCTGAAGGAGTACATCGCGCGCGGGACCTACATCTTCCCGCCGAAGCCGTCCCTGCGGCTGACCGCCGACATCTTCCAGTACTGCAAGGCCGAGATCCCGAAGTGGAACACGATCTCGATCTCCGGCTACCACATGGCCGAGGCGGGCGCGTCGCCCGTGCAGGAGATCGCCTTCACCCTGGCGGACGGCATCGAGTACGTGCGCACGGCCGTCGCGGCCGGCATGGACGTGGACGACTTCGCGCCCCGCCTGTCCTTCTTCTTCGTCGCCCGTACGACGATCCTCGAAGAGGTCGCCAAGTTCCGTGCCGCGCGCCGCATCTGGGCCCGGGTGATGCGGGAGGAGTTCGGCGCGAAGAACCCCAAGTCGCTGATGCTGCGGTTCCACACGCAGACGGCCGGTGTGCAGCTGACCGCCCAGCAGCCGGAGGTGAACCTGGTGCGCGTCGCCGTCCAGGGCCTGGCGGCGGTGCTCGGCGGCACCCAGTCCCTGCACACCAACTCCTTCGACGAGGCGATCGCGCTGCCGACGGACAAGAGCGCGCGGTTGGCGTTGCGTACGCAGCAGGTCCTCGCCCACGAGACGGACGTGACGGCGACGGTCGACCCCTTCGCGGGCTCGTACGCCATCGAGAGGATGACGGACGACGTCGAGGCGGCGGCGGTCGACCTCATGCGACGGGTCGAGGACCTCGGCGGCGCGGTGGCGGCCATCGAGCACGGCTTCCAGAAGAACGAGATCGAGCGCAGCGCCTACCGGATCGCCCAGGAGACCGACTCCGGCGAGCGGGTGGTCGTCGGTGTCAACCGCTTCCAGATGGACGAGGAGGAGCCGTACGAGCCGCTCCGTGTCGACCCCGCCATCGAGGCCCGGCAGGCGCGGCGGCTCGCGAAGCTGCGGGCCGAGCGGGACCGGGCGGCGGTGGACTCGGCGCTGGCCGCGCTGAAGAAGGCGGCGGAGGGGGAGGACAACGTCCTGTACCCCATGAAGGAGGCGCTGCGGGCGCGGGCGACCGTGGGGGAGGTGTGCGACGCCCTGCGAGGGGTTTGGGGGACCTATGTGCCCTCGGACGCGTTCTGAGCTGGGCGATTACTTCGTACGAGTGATCGGGGGCGGGAACCGCATGTCCCCGGTTACGCTCGTGGAGAGTGGGCCCCGAAAAGGAGGACGCCATGGCCGTACTGCAGCAGGAGCTGACCCTGAGCGAGGCTGCCGATCAGCTCGCCCGCGCACTGCCTGGCCACCGCGTGGAGATTCTCCAGGGGAGGCTCACTGTGACACCGCCGCCGGATGGTTCGCATGCCCTGTCGCTGACGAAACTCGGCAGGGCCTTCGATCGGGCGGGGCTCGTCGAGGCGGGGTACGAGTACGTCCAGGGCGTCGGGCTCTGGCTGCCCACACTGCCCGCGGACTTCGCGATCCCCGACTTCTCCGTCGTCGACCCGGACTTCCGCGACGCCCATGTCACGAAGAACTACTACGCGCCGAACGTTTTCCGCATGGTCGTGGAAGTGACGTCGTCCAACTGGTCGGACGACCTCGGTCCCAAAGTCGAGTGCTATGCCCAGGCAGGCATCCCGGTCTACCTCATCGCAGACCGCAAGCACGACGAAGTGCTCCTCTACACCGACCCGGAGGACGGCGCGTACGCCGCCCCCCGGCACTTCAAGCGTGGCCAGAGCGTGCCCGTGCCGGAGTCCGTCGGCGTCCGCGTCGAACTCTCGGTGGACACCCTCCTCGACGGCTGATCGGCCAGCACAGCCCGCCGCCGTTCAGGCGGGGTACCCCCACGCCTGGGCGAGTTCCTTCAGGCGTTCCGGGAGTTCGACGCTCGTGTCGGCCGTGTGGGCGGGCTGGACGCGGCCGGACCTGATGGTGCTGGACCAGTCGCCCAGTTGCGGGCGGAGAACGCCGTGGTCCTTGCTGCCGTAATCGAGCATGCCGGGCTCCCAGGGGACGTCGAGATACGCGCAGATGCCGCGGGTCACCCGCTCCGGCTCGGCGGTCAGCTCCTCGTAGGTGATCACATGGGCGGCGAGGTTCTGTCGTGCCTCCTCCAACTTCTCGCAGTAGCCGAGGACTTCGGCGCGGATGGCCTCGTGGTCGGGATCCGACCGGCGGTTGGTCAGGGACGTGATGACCGCGGCGGGGTGCCGCAGCAGGACGATATGGCGTGCCCGCGGCCAACATCGTCGCAGCCGGGGCCACATGAGGGTGTTCGGCGGGGTCTTGTCGACGATGACGTCCTTGCCGCTGCGGGTGAGTTCGAGGTGCAGCACCCGGTCCCACAGCACGTGCTCCAGCTCGTTCTTGTCGAGGTGGAGCTCCTTCATGGCGTCCGCGGTGAACTCGCGGGACAGGTGGACGTGCACGGTGCGCAGGTGCATCTCGTGCGGGGCCCGGATCTGGCTGTGGCTGTTCAGCAGCATCCGCAGCAGGGTCGATCCGGAGCGCACCGAGGACAGCACGAAGACCGGCGACTCCACCAGGCGCGGGGCCGGCGGAGCGGTGTAGGAGTCCATGGCCGGCCGAGGCGAGGGAATGGCGTCCATGCCTCGGCGAGGAGGGCTCACCGCCTCCTTCATCAGTCTTCCTCGGCGCTTGAGTCCCTTGCCGATCGCAGCAATCCGGGGGTCTCGCACAGTGACACCTTTCTCTCGCGCTCGCGCCGTGCCCTCCCCTATCTCAGGGGCTGCGGATGAACCGCGGGTGTCCCGCAGGAGGAGCGAGTGTGGGGCGGGTGCGCTCGGAACCGGCTAACGGCGGCTCGCCCGTGCCCGCCGTACCGCCCGGGTGACGATCGGCGGCAGCACGTCCGCGCCGATGCGCCGGACCAGGGAACGGCGACGTGCGGGCGCGGGGGCGGCTCGCCGTTCGGAGGCAGGGGGATTGCGCGGCGCGGGTTCCGCGTAGTGCCGGGAGCGCGGGAACGGCGGCGGCTGTATGCCCTTGGCGCGGGTGCGGATCAGACGGTGACCGGCGGCCTCCTGCACGCTCAGGCCGACATCCGTGCGCTCCCGGATCATCGCGAGCAGCTCCTCCTGCAAGGGCTCCGGATCGCCCCAGGTGCCGTACAGCTTCTGCGTGCTGAGGCACACCGGGCGCAGCCCCCGGTTCAGCACGGCCTCCCAGGTCGCCACGGAGACGCCCGGCGTGTGCTCGGAGCGGAAGTCGTCGAGGACCACGATGCCGTCGGGGAGCAGGAGTTCACGCGCCGCCGCGATGTCGTCGCGGACGTGCTCGTAAAGGTGAGAGGCGTCGATGTGGACGAAGCGGCAGGTGCCGGGGTCGACTTCCTTGCTGATCACGGAGCTGGGCGCCTGGATCACCGTCGGCAGGGTGTCGTGGAAGGAGAGGTAGTTCCGCTCGAAGGCCTGTTGGGTGAGGGAGGAGTACGACTTCGTGGTCTCGGCCTGGTTGGGACCGTCCGGGGCGTCGCCCTCGAACAGGTCGCACACGGTGAACTTCTCGCCGTCCCGCAGATGGTGGCCCAGAAGGATCGCGCTCTTGCCCAGGTAGGCGCCCAGTTCCAGCAGGTCGCCCCGCATCCCCTTCTTCTCCTGCTGGTCGAGGAACCAGGTGAACAGCACCTGGTCCAGGGGCGGGAACCAGCCGGGGACGTCCTTGAGCTCGCCGGGATACTTGTCGGTCGCTTGTGCGTTGGCCATGCCACGAGCCTTCTCTCTGGGCGGCGCTCGAACCGACGCCCGGTTGAACGTCGCGTGAACAGTTCAGCGCGCCTTCGCCAGCACCGCCCGCAGTCGCGGCGTCAGCGGCTTCTCCACCCAGCGGTGGAGCAGCCATGCCAGCAGGAGCATCAGGCCGGTCGTCAGGGCGAAGGTCTCCGCCGACGGCAGGCCCAGGTCGCGGTGCAGGGTGTGGATCACCACCCAGCCGAGGTGCTCATGGACCAGGTAGAACGGGTACGTCAGCGCCCCCGCCACCGTCAGCCAGCGCCAGTTCGCCCAGTTCAGCCAGCCCAGCGCGATCGCGGCGACCGCGAGGAAGCCCAAGGCGACGACCAGCACGATGCCGAAGGACGTGCGGTGGGCGAAGGCGTTCGGGTCGGTGGCGTTCCACAGGTTCTTGACCGCGTAGTGCTGCCCGACCAGGAAGCTCACGGCCACGATGCCCCAGGCGTAGGCGTCCCGCCGGTCGCGGTGGACGAGGTAGAGGCCTATGCCGCCGATGAAGAACGGGGCGTACTCGGGCATCACCACGACGTCCAGCAGCGGCTCCTGCGCGCTCTGCGCGACCGCCGCCGCCAGCGTCCAGACCGTACAGAAGAGGATGACGCGCTGCCGGTTCACCCCGGGCAGCACGACGCACAGCGCGAACAGCGCGTAGAACCTGACCTCCACCCACAGCGTCCAGCACACCCCCAGCACCCGGTCCACGCCGAGGGGGTACTGGAGCAGCGTCAGGTTCAGCAGCGCGTCGCTCGGCGACACCGCCTTGTAGGCGACCACCGGCAGGGCGAACACCGCCGTCACCAGGACGACCGCCACCCAGTAGGCGGGCAGCAGCCGGGAGGCGCGGGAGGCGAAGAACGACCGCAGGGGCCGGCCCCAGCCGCTCATGCAGATCACGAACCCGCTGATGACGAAGAAGATGTGGACGCCGAGGGGGCCGTAGGCGAAGTACGTGTGCAGCGTCGGGAACTGCTCCTTGGGCGAGCTGCCCCACGCCTGGGTGACGTCACCGTCGCGACCGCCGTAGTGGTACGCCGCCACCATCAGCGCGGCCACCAGCCGCAACCCGTCCAGGGCCCGCAGCCGGGGCACACGGTGCGGCCGTGCCGGTGCCGGCCGCCGGGTCGGTTCGGGGGCCGGGCGGACGGTCATGCTGGTCACGAAAATCCCCTCGACGGGCGGCGCTGAGGCTCGGCTGTTTCTGCGGACGCGTCCTCACATTCCTGTGGGCGCCCCAGCACACTAGTCCGAATTGCAGAAAGCACCTCGTTGACCGCCCAACCATTCTCCGCCCGGTCCCGAGGCGTTCACCTGGACGTCGTTTTCGGTTTCTGGATTTTCCCAACATCCGCCCATGCCGCGGTCACCGCAGTAAAGGCGGGGATCGGTTGGGCGGTGTCCGGGATACTGAGGGCACCGCCCCGCCTCACCGTGAAAGCAACGCCTTCGGCCGGTTCAACGGCGAACGGCCTTCTTCAGCGCCCGCGCCCGCCGCACCACCCTGCGAGCCGTGGAGTTGCGGGGCAGGAAGGACAGCCGCTGCGGGATACCGCCGGGCAGCCCGAGAGAGGTCAGCCGCTTGCGCTTGAAATAGCGCTGGGTGCGCGGGCCGAAGTGCTTCGCCAGGTAACGTTCCGCCGCCGGGCGCAGGCCGGGGTGGATCTGCGGCTGCATGGAGAAGCCCACGGCGGTGACCAGCCCGTTCAGGTCCTCACCCGGGACGGCGTCCTCGCCCTCGCGGGACTCGAGGTCCGGCAGCACCGCGTCGGCCAGCACGGCCGGGACACGGTTGCTGTTCTGGTAGGGCGTGAGCCGGTCGAGGAGGGGCTCGGTGCCGATGCGGGCGACCGGAAGGTCGTAGAAGGAAGAGGCCGTGAACAGTGCCGTCGAGAAGCAGCCGACCACCAGGCCGGGCCGGGCCTTGTCGAACAGCACCTCGGCGAGCACGGGCGTGTCCAGGACCGTGAGCTCCACGTCCAGCTTCTCGGCCTCGGCCTCCAGGGCGCGGCTGAATCGGGCCGGCGCCGTGGGGTGCGGCTTGAAGACGACCGAGCGGTGACCGCGGGCGACCGCGCCCCGCATCATCCGCACGTGCAGGTCCTCCTCCTCCTGGACGGAGAGGATGTTCAGCGCGGACAGGTACTGGCCGAGCAGCAGCGCCGCGTTGTCCGGCAGCTCGGGCAATGCCGGTATGGCCGCGGTGAGTTCGCTCATCACCTTCAGGAAGGCGGGCGTCGGCACCTGCTGCGGCGGCACGTCGAACTCGGTCAGCAGCAGCGGCGTGAGCCCCGGCACCAGGTCCAGGTGCAGCAGCCGCCGTACGCGCGTGCCGACCAGCGGGTCGAGCTTGTTGCGTGTGGGGCCGTAGCTCATCAGGCCGTCGGCGTAGACGTCGATCGGGGCGCCGGTGAACAGCTGGGCCACCGTGAGGGCGGGCGTGACCTGGATGGACTCCAGGACCAGCTCGACACGGTCGTCGCCGAGGCCCCACAGCAGCCGCAGATAGCGCTCGAAGAGGGGGATGTCGTCGGTGCGCGGCGTCCAGGCGCCGGGGTGGAACGGGCGGATGGCCTCGTTCCAGGACAGCACGTCGTCGAAGTGGGAGCGCAACGGCTCGAAACCGGGCATGGCGTCGAGGGGCGTCGTGGTCTCCGGCGTCGCGGAGTTGTTGAACACCAGCAGCACGCGCCGCTCCGCCTCCTCGAAGAGGTCGGAGTCGATCGCGGCGGCCAACGTGGCGACGCCGTACAGCGTCGAGGCGCAGAAGATCTGGGTGGTACGGGGCATCACGCGGCCGCCTTCGCTGTGGTGACCCGGCGCCGCAGCCGCCGCAGCTTGGTGGAGCGGCGCAGGTCCATGGTGTCCAGAACGTCCCTGAGCGCGTCCTGCGGCATGCGCTGGATCGCCGCCGCGCTCATCGACCGCAGCTGCTTGGCCACGGCCGGCTCCCACTTGGCCTCGTCGGAGAGATGGTGGGCGATGATCGCGCAGTACGTACGCACCGCCTTGGGCAGCAGCCTGTCGGCGTCCGGGTCCGCGGCCGTCTCCTCGACGACCTGGTCGAAGGCGCGGATGAAGTCGAGCTGACGGGCGTCGCCGATCTGGGTGAGGGACGAAGCGACCCCGCGCCGGTAGAACACACCCAGCAGGCTCACCGCGGCGAACGACTCCGCCTCGCGGTGCAGCTTCCAGATCCACGGCCGGTCCTCGGCCGTGCGCAGCCCGTGGGTGAAGTGCAGCAGGCCCTTGTCGAGCAGACGGCGGTGGTAGGCGCCAGCCCAGGCGTAGGCGTAGTCCACGGACGTCGTGCGGTCGGCGGGCAGGATCGCCTCGCGCGGGTTCAGCACCTCGTTGCGCCGTCCGACCGGGACCCGGTGCACGGAACGGGCCCGCGCGGTGGCCTGCACATGGTCGGTGCGGATGAAGTCGCAGCCCAACTCCTCGATGGCCGTGACAAGTTCGTGGAGGTAGCCGGGGGCGAGCCAGTCGTCGCCGTCCAGGAACGTCAGGTACTCGCCCCGCGCCGCGTCGAGACCGGTGTTGCGCGCGGTGGCGAGCCCTCCGTTCTCCTCGTGGTGGATGACCCGTACCTGCGCGACGTCCGCGAGCTCGTCGGCCGCGCGGTCGAGAATGGCCGGGGTCTCGTCCTTCGATCTGTCGTTCACCAACACGAACTCGAAGTCGCGGTGCGCATTCATTCGAAGGCTTGTGAGGGTGTCCGGGGCATATTGCTGCACGTTGTAGAACGGCACGATCACGGAAAGCTTTGGCACCTGCAAAACCTTAGGAGGCTGCCCGGCAGGGGAGTTTTCCGGTGAGGGTACGGCGGGTGAACTCAGTGTGTCGGAACGGTGCATCGCGTGTGCTTTCCGGTAGTTGACGGCCCAGTTCGGCTCTCGGTGGGCTGTTGTTAACTTTTCGTTGAATCGCGGTTGGGCCACACCTAGAAATTGCTTCCTAGCGTCTTCGTCGTGCCGCCAAGTACACCGAAGTCCCTCCGCATCGCAGTCCTCGCGGACTCCGACACCCGCTGGAAATGGGGTGCGCTGACCGCCACACGCATCGCTCCGGGCCCGTCCATGGAAGCCGGACCGCGAGGCGCCACGCAAGTCGGCCCCGTGCTGGACGGTTTCCTGCTGCGTGGCCGGGCCACCCCCACCCCACGCCAGCTCCAGGAGGTCGGCGTCCACGCCGACTCCCTCCGTGAGGTGACCGCCGTCGAGTTCCTGCGCACCATGGCGCAGGAGTCGTACGACATCCTGGTCGTCGCCCTCGTCGGCGGCGGCGTGCAGGCCGTGCTGCACGGTCTGAAGCGGGTCTGGGAGGGGCAGCCCCGGCGCCCCGTGGTCGTCACCGGCTATGTCGGCGTCGTCTACGAGAAGCTCGCCGACGGTCTGCTGCTGCGGCACGGCGCGGACCTCGTCCTCGCCAACTCCCGCCAGGACGCCGAGCGCTTCCGCGCGGTGTACGACGGGGTCGGCGCCGACGCCTCCGCGGTGACCGAGGTGGCGCTGCCGTTCCTCGGCGGGGAGCCCTACACGGGCGAGCACGACCCCTACACCGTGGTCTTCGCCGCCCAGCCCTCCGTGCCGGACAACCGCAGGGACCGTACCTACCTGCTGAACCGCCTCATCCAGCACGCCCGCAAGCACCCCGAGCGCGAGGTGCTGCTGAAGCTGCGCTCCAAGCCGGGCGAACACACCACGCACATCGAGGAGTTGCCCTACCAGAAGCTGGTGCAGCGCCTCGACCCGCCCGCCAACTTCCGCCTGGTGTACGGGAACATGGGCGAGGTCCTCGACCGCACCGACCTGCTGGTCACCATCAGCTCCACGGCCGCGCTGGAGTCGCTGCACCGCCGTGTCCCCACCGTCGTCCTCACCGACCTCGGCGTGCGCGAGGTGCTCGGCAACCACCACTTCGTCGGCTCCGGCTGCCTCGCCTCCTGGGACCAGCTCGACGACGGGCACCGGCCGGTGGCCGACGAGGAGTGGGTGGCCCGGCAGGGCGTGTGCGCCGACGGCACGTACGCCACCGCCTTCGACGCCGCCCGCGAGCGCATCGCCAAGCTGCTGGACCGCCCCGCCGGACTGCCCGCCCTCACGCCGTACTACACCCCCGCCACCGCGCCCGGCTATCTGCCCGGCATCCTCGCCCGCCACCACCTCGGCCCCGACGGCAGCCCGCTGCCCGGCGCCCCCGCGCACGACAAGGAGCCCGGCCCGGTCCGGCAGATCGTGCGCCGGGCGGCACGCGGCGCCTACCGGCACGGCGTGCAGCGCGTGGCGCCCGTCATCCGGCGGATGGGGGAGCTGTGAGCCGCCCGATACCACGTCAAGGACGTCAAGGAGCAGAACCCATGTCCAACCCGGAAGCGGGCCAAGGCGCTTCGGTGCGCCGGGTGCTCGCGGTGATTCCCGCGCGCGGCGGCTCCAAGGGCGTACCCGCGAAGAACCTCCTCCCCGTCGGCGGCGTCCCGCTGGTGGCCCGCGCGGTGCGCGAGTGCCTCGCCGCCCGGCTGGTGACCGACGTCGTCGTCTCCACCGACGACCAGGCCATCGCCGCCGCCGCCCGCGAGGCCGGCGCCGAGGTCGTGCTGCGCCCGGCCGCCATCGCCGGCGACACCGCCACCTCGGAGGCCGCCGTCCTGCACGCCATGGACGCCCACGAGGCCCTGCACGGGGCGCCGGTGGACGTGGTCCTGCTCGTGCAGTGCACCAGCCCGTTCATCATCCGCGAGGACATCGACGGCGTGGCGGGGGCGATCGTCGAGAACGGCGCGGACACCGCGGTGACCGTGGCCCCCTTCCACGGCTTCATCTGGCGTGACTCCGAGGACGAGGTGACGGCGGGCTCCGTCGCCGAGGCCGACGCGGCCGTCGGCGGCGGCTACGGCGTCAACCACGACAAGTCCTTCCGCCCCCGCCGCCAGGACCGCCCCCAGGACCTCCTGGAGACCGGCGCCGCCTACGCGATGGACGCGCCCGGCTTCCGCAAGCACCAGCACCGCTTCTTCGGCCGCACCGAACTCGTGCGGACCGAACCGGCCCGCGTGCTGGAGATCGACGACCCGCACGACCTCGCCCGCGCCCGCGCCCTGGCACCGCTGTTCGACGCGGACCGGCCCGGCGCCCTCCCGACCGCCGACGACATCGACGCGGTCGTACTGGACTTCGACGGCACCCAGACAGACGACCGGGTGCTGATCGATGCCGATGGAAAGGAGTTCGTCTCCGTGCACCGCGGAGACGGCCTCGGCATCGCCGCCCTGCGCAAGAGCGGCCTGAAGATGCTGATCCTGTCCACGGAGCAGAACCCGGTCGTCGCCGCCCGCGCACGGAAGCTACGGATTCCCGTGCTGCACGGCATCGACCGCAAGGACCTCGCGCTGAAGCAGTGGTGCGAGGAGCAGGGCATCGCGCCTGAGCGCGTGCTCTACGTCGGCAACGACGTCAACGACCTCCCGTGCTTCGCCCTCGTGGGCTGGCCCGTGGCGGTCGCGAGCGCCCACGACGTCGTGCGCGGCGCCGCACGCGCGGTCACCACCGTCCCCGGCGGTGACGGCGCGATCCGAGAGATCGCCAGCTGGATCCTCGGCCCCTCTCTCGATTCCCTCCCCCAGTAAGGACATCTTCTGCCATGAGCACCAACTCCCGTCTGCGCGCCTTCGGTTCGCGTGAGGTCGGCCCCGGTCGTCCCGTCTACATCTGCGGCGAGATCGGCATCAACCACAACGGCGAGCTGGAGAACGCCTTCAAGCTCATCGACGTGGCCGCCGAGGCCGGCTGCGACGCCGTGAAGTTCCAGAAGCGCACGCCGGAGATCTGCACCCCGCGCGACCAGTGGGACATCGAGCGCGACACCCCCTGGGGCCGGATGACCTACATCGACTACCGCCACCGCGTGGAGTTCGGTGAGGACGAGTACCGCCAGATCGACGAGTACTGCAAGGAGAAGGGGATCGACTGGTTCGCCTCCCCGTGGGACACCGAGGCCGTCGCCTTCCTGGAGAAGTTCGACGTCCCCGCCCACAAGGTGGCGTCCGCGTCCCTGACCGACGACGAGCTGCTGCGCGCCCTGCGCTCCACCGGCCGCGCGGTCATCCTCTCCACCGGCATGTCGACGCCGAAGCAGATCCGCCACGCGGTCGAGGTCCTCGGCTCGGACAACATCGTCATGTGCCACGCCACCTCCACCTACCCGGCGAAGGCCGAGGAGCTGAACCTCCGCGTGATCAACACGCTGGAGAAGGAGTACCCGAACGTCCCGATCGGCTACTCCGGCCACGAGACCGGCCTGCAGACCACGCTGGCGGCCGTCGCCCTCGGCGCCGTCTTCGTCGAGCGCCACATCACCCTGGACCGCGCGATGTGGGGTTCGGACCAGGCCGCGTCCGTGGAGCCGCAGGGCCTCACGCGCCTGGTCCGCGACATCCGCACCATCGAGGCCTCCCTCGGTGACGGCGTCAAGAAGGTCTACGACTCCGAGCTCGGCCCGATGAAGAAGCTGCGCCGCGTCACCGGCGTGGTCGCCGAGGCGGAGATCGCCGCGGCGGCGGGCGAGCCGGTCCAGGTCTGAGCCGGAACACACCGAGCCCGAGTGCGCCGACTCCGGGTGCCCCGAGTGGGAGCGCTCGGGCTCGGCGCCCTTCGGGCTCGTGGGAACACGCGCTGGAACACGAGCTGATTACGAGCGCCGCATGAGCGCCTTACGACGGGACGGTCGTACGTCGATGAGCCCCCGCGCCGGGAACACCGGCCCCCGCACTCTCGCCTTCGTCGAGAGCCCGGTACAGCTCCTGAACGTGCTGGAGTGGGCGCATGCCCGCGAGCCCGCCCTCGGCGCGGGGCTCACCCTCGTCGTCCTGTCCCCGAACGACCCCATGACCCGCGGCCAGCTGCGGCGGATGGCGGAACTGGCGCGCGAGGACGGACACGAGGTCCGCTGGGAGGAGGCGCGGGGCGGCGCGGCCGCTCCCTTCCAGACGATCGGCGGCCTCGCGGGCCTGCTCCGCCGGGCCGACCGCGTGGTCCTGGGCGACCCCTTCTCCCGCTACGTCCAGCTCCTCCTGACGATCACCAAGGCCCGCGACCTGGTCGTCGTCGACGACGGCACGGCGACCATGGAGTTCGTCGCCCAGCTCGCCCGAGGCGAACGCCTGGTCCGCTGGCACCGCAAGGGCGGCCGCCCCGGCCCCCGCGACCTGGTCTTCGCGCCCGTCTCCGCCGCCGCCCGCAAGCGCCTGACACCGAGCGACCACCGCAGGGTCGAGATCTTCTCCTCGATGCCGATGGAGGAGACCCCGGTCGGAGTGACCGTCACCGCCAACACCTTCGCCTGGACCCGCGACCGCTTCGGCCCGCCCCGTATCACCAAGGGCGCGGACATGGTCGGTACGTCCCTCGTCGAGACCGGCGTCGTGGACGGCGACCGCTACCTGGAGGCCGTCCGCTCCCTGGCGAAGGCCCACGGCGCCGCCCGCTACTTCGCCCACCGCCGCGAGAGCGCGGACAAGCTGCACCGGCTGGCGGTGGAGACCGGCCTGGAGGTCGTACGCCCGGACCTCCCGCTGGAGCTGATCGCCCGCCGCGGCCCGATCGGCCGCACGATCCTCAGCTTTCCGTCGACCGTGGTCCACACCCTGCCGCTGGCCCTGTCCGGCACGGATGTCCGCGTGGCGGTCTGCGACATCGACCCCGCGTGGCTGACGGAGAGCGCCTCGCCGCGGGCTCAGGGCTTCCTGTCGGGCGTCACGGGGACGGCACGAGACGTGCACCGGCTGTCGGCGGTGAGCGCGGTCTAGGGGCCTGTCGCGAAAGTCGCGTCGTCGCCCGAAGGGCGTGCCGGGCGTCGCGTGGCAGGCGCCACTTTCGCAACAGGCCTTAACGGCCGGGGCCTCGCACCGGCGGTCCAGGGAACGGCGGCACGCGGTGGACGACGCCTCGGCGCGGGACTCCCTGCCCAGGGCGACCGGACCGACGCGCGACGTGCAGGGCCCGTCGACTGGCGGCCTGGGCCGATCGCGCGGGAGGTGCGGGTCGGGGGTGGGCGTGGGGCAGCGGGGTCGGGACGGAACGGTGTGGTCCGGGCCGGTGGGCAGCGTGGTCCCGTGGTGCGGGTCCCCGCTGGTCGACGGGCGGGGTGACGGGTCCGGTCGCGCGGGGGCGCCGGGTGGCGCGCGGGCCGACGGCTCGTGCGGCCGGCTGAGGGCAGGGATCGGCGCCCGGCGGCACGCGTCAGCGCGGACCGGCAGGGGGTTTCCCGGCGAGGAGGACCGCGCGCGGGCGTTCCTCCCCGCCCTCGGGCTCCCGCACGATCCGGGCGGACAGCCGTAGGCCCGCCTCGGTGAGGTGGGCGATCACGGTGTCAGCGGGCCGCCAGCAGCAGTCCAGCGCGATCTCCTGGCCGAAGCGCTCGGTCAGGCGCAGACGGTCCTCGGCGGCGCCGGACCGGAACGCCGGCAGCACCGGGGCGCCCGGCATCAGCACGCGGGGGAACTCGGCGAACGTCGAGGGCAGGTGGTCGTCCGGGACACGGATGACCGAGTACAGCGCGACGATCCCGCCCAGCGTCCCCTCCGGCAGGTCCGGCGACGTCATCGAGCCGACGTGGAACCGCAGTTCGGGATGGCCGCGGCGAGCCGGCGCCACCATGCGCGGGGAGAGGCCGACGCCGAAGACCGGCACGCCGAGCGTGTCGAGGTGGGAGGTGACGGACCCGGACCGCCGGAGGGAGCGGTCCAGCGGGTGGCTGTCGGCCGGCCGGTCGGAGAAGCGGTCCGCGTAGGCGGGGGCGATGGCTCCGTACGAGGCACGGGTGGCCTCGACGAAGTCGGGGATCCTGGGGTACTCGGCGGTCGAGGCCGCACCCTGGTGTCGGCGGACAGGTGTCCGGGAGTTCACCGGGACCGCGCGATCCCGACAGGTGAACAGAACCGACGGTTCTGTCCCCGGCGTGGTATGCGTAGAGAAAAGAGGTACTTACCCATCTCCATCCACGCCCATGCGTCGAGCGGCCGGATTTTCTCCCTCCAACGGGTTGAACTTTTGTAGATCGAGGGCGAGTTGGCCACCCCGGCGTCCTACCCTGTAGAGGGTGAACCAACTGATGTCCCCAGAGTCCGAGGCCGATCACACCGGGGAAGCCGCCCTTCCCGGCACCTTGCCGGAGGCGCTCCGTGCGGAACTCGTCGAGTTCCGGCGCGACTTGCACATGCACCCGGAGCTCGGCAACCAGGAGTTCCGCACGACCGCCGCGATCAAGGCCCGCCTGGAGAAGGCCGGCCTTCAGCCCCGCGTGCTCACCTCCGGAACCGGCCTCGTCTGTGACATCGGGGAGTGGGACGGTGAGCGGCCCATACTCGCCCTGCGCGCCGACATCGACGCCCTCCCCATCCCGGACACGAAGAGTGAGTGCCCGTACCGCTCGACCGTGCCCGACCGGGCCCACGCCTGCGGCCACGACGTCCACACGACCGTGGTGCTCGGCGCCGGGCTGGTCCTGGCCGACCTGCTGCGGCGCGGGCAGCTGTCCCGCCCCGTCCGCCTGGTCTTCCAGCCCGCCGAGGAGGTGCTTCCCGGAGGCGCCGCCGACGCCATCGAGTGCGGGGTGCTCGAAGGGGTGGGCCGGATCCTCGCCGTGCACTGCGACCCCAAGGTGGACGCCGGGAAGGTCGGGCTGCGGCACGGGCCGATCACATCGGCCTGCGACCGCCTCGAGATCGCCCTGGACGGGCCCGGCGGGCACACCGCTCGCCCCCACCTGACGACCGACCTGGTCACCGCCGTCGCGCGGGTCGTCACCGACGTGCCCGCGATCGTCGCCCGGCGCACCGACGCCCGCAGCGGCCTCTCCGTGACCTGGGGCCGGATCGAGTCCGGCCACGCGCCGAACGTCATCCCGCAGCACGCCGAGCTCTCCGGGACCGTCCGCTGCCTGGACCTCGACACCTGGCGGCAGGCGCCGGACCTCGTGGTGGCCGCCATCGACGAGATCGCCAACCTCCACCGCGCCAAGTCGGAGATCAACTACGTCCGCGGCGTCCCGCCCGTCGTCAACGACCCGTCCGCGGCCGACCTGCTGCGCGACGCCATGATCGCCCGCCGTGGCGCCGAGTCCGTCGACGGCACCGAGCAGAGCCTCGGCGGCGAGGACTTCTCCTGGTACCTGGAGCACGTCCCCGGAGCCATGGCCCGCCTCGGCGTCCGCACCCCCGGCGACCGGATCGGCCGCGACCTGCACCAGGGCGACTTCGACGTCGACGAGTCGGCCATCAAGGTCGGCGTGGAACTCTTCACCGCGGCGGCCCTGCTCGACACCGACGCGTAGCCGAAGACGAGCGGGGACCTCGGCTCGGGCCCCGAGAGCCGGAGCGGCGGGGCGGGTGCCTGCCGCTCCGCGCTCTGAGTCCCGCACCTCTCGCCCCGTGCTTGGCCAGTTCTTGTCCGAAGCAGTAGCGGAATCTGAAATTCGCTCGCCGTAGCCGATCAGCTTGGCTAATGTCTCGATCGCCCGCTGGAGCAGATTTATTTGCGCCGTGCGGGCCAGTTCATGGGTTGTTCCATCCGCTGGGTTCTCTCGACCTTGTGAGGTCTCCAATGAGCGACTTGAGAAAGTATGCGACGGGCTTGAGACTCTGCCTGGTGGCTGCCCTTGCAGGCGGTTTGGTGACCGCCTTCGGCGGCACCGCGCAGGCAGCCGTGTCCAACTGTGATGTGGGTCGGTCTGCCGCCGGCAACCAGGCGTGGGCGGGTTGCCAGAAGGGATTCGGGTCATATCGGGTAGCGGCTAAGTGCGATTCGCCCACTTATCCCTACTCCATCACCATCTACGGCCCCTGGAAGAGGCGCGCATCGGGGGATTCGCACACCTCCTACTCGGAAGTCTTCGGTGACGCTTACAACTGCCATATTGTGAGGGCTTGGGCAGACACGCGTTGATCCATCGCAGTCTCGGCCTTTCATGACGGCTCGCCAATTCGATTGGCGGGCCGTTTCGGCTTGTCCGGAGAGGCGCTCTGCCGGTCAGTGTGAGCGACGGTATCCAGCCAAAGCGGGTCGAGGGCCCGCCTCCTCGGCAACTTCGGCGACGGCATCGCCTTGTCTCCGTACCGGCCGCCCGGCGGCCGCATCGTGCGGGATCGGCCTCGGCGCGCGTGCGCGCTCTCGTCGGCGGCCGCGTCCGCGACAGCGGCATTCGGTCAACGCCGCGCCTTGACGCGGGGCGACCGGCGGCCCTGCCCGGGTTGCGACCACAGTGGCGCCGGGGCAGCCTGGACAGCGATGCTCTACATACTTGAGTTGCCTCACGCTGAGGCGCCCCATCGATACACAGCGTGCGGGATTGAAAGGGTGTGCTGCCCCGAGCGCACCTTTCGATCGGGTGGTTCACATGGGCTTGACCGGCGATCGGAACGAATGGATAACGGCAAGGCGAGACCTGGTTCCCAGGAGTGTCTACGCGCGTTAATGTGCGCCGAACTCAGCACCCACTGCGGGGCTTGGAGAATGGGGACTTCACGATGCGTCGGACATCCAAACTGACCCGTGTCGCGGTGGGGGTCGCGTCGATCGCGCTCGCCGCCACGGCGTGCGGTGGAACCAGCAGTGACAACGGTGGCGGCAGCGACGGCGGCAAGGACGACAAGGGCCTCGCCATCGCCTACGACATCGGCGGCAAGGGCGACCAGTCCTTCAACGACGCCGCCTTCGCGGGCCTGGAGAAGGCCAAGAAGGAATTCGGCTACCAGACCGACGATGTCGAGCCCACCGAGGGTGAGACGGACGCCGACAAGGAGCAGCGCCTGTCCTCGCTGGCGCGGCAGGGCTACAACCCGGTCATCGGTGTCGGCTACGCCTACGGCCCCGCGATGGAGGCCGTGGCCAAGAAGTACCCGAAGACCACCTTCGGCATCGTCGACTCGGTGGTCGAGGGCAAGAACGTCGCCTCCCTCGTCTTCGCCGAGGAGCAGGCCTCGTACCTGGCCGGTGTCGCCGCGGCCAAGGCCACCAAGACCAACACGGTCGGCTTCGTGGGCGGCGTGGACATCCCGCTGATCCGCAAGTTCGAGGCCGGCTACAAGCAGGGCGTCCAGGACACCAGCGGCGGCAAGGTCAAGGTCGTCTCGCAGTACCTGACGCAGACCGCGGAGGAGGGCGGTTTCGCCAGCCCCGACAAGGGCAAGGCCGCCGCCGAGGGCCAGATCGAGAAGAAGGCGGACGTCGTCTACCAGGCGGCCGGCCTGTCCGGTCAGGGCGTCATCGAGGCCGCCGCGAAGGCCAAGGTCTGGGCGATCGGCGTCGACTCCGACCAGTACAAGCAGGCCGCGCTGTCGGCGTACAAGAACTCCATCCTGACCTCCGCCCTCAAGGACGTCGGCGGCGCTGTCTACGCGCTGGCCAAGTCCGTCGAGGACGGCAAGCCGCTGACCGGCACCCAGACCTTCGACCTGAAGGTCAACGGCGTCGGCCTGTCCGAGGCCAACCCGGAGTTCGCGAAGATCGCGGGTCTCAAGGACGCCGTGGCGAAGGCCAAGGAAGGCATCATCGACGGCTCCATCAAGGTCAAGACCGAGTAGTCACGGTCAGGTCGTACAGCCGGGAAGCGGGCGGGCGTCGCGGGATGCTCGCCCGCTTCGCTGTGCCCGGCCGCCGCGTCACCCACCGCCACCCTCCCTTTGCTCTCGGCGAGCCCTTGGTCAAGGGCTCGCGTGGACTTGGCCACGGCCGGATAACAAGGTGGACAGAAGGGGTTTTCAGGCAGGTCTACGCGCGTTAATCTGCGGCGAAAGCCAGCGCCGTAGCTGTGAGGCTGTCCGTCCCGGCGCTTGTACGACAGGAGCACGACACATGCGCCGGATTTCCCGGATCACGGTCGCAGGCGCAGCGACCGCGTCTTTGGCCCTCGCCCTCTCCGCCTGTGGCGGCACCTCGACCGAGGCCTCGTCGAAGGCGCAGGGCGACAAGGGTCTCGCCATCGCGTACGACGTCGGCGGCAAGGGCGACCAGTCCTTCAACGACGCCGCCTTCGCGGGCCTGGAGAAGGCGAAGAAGGAATTCGGCTACCAGACCGACGATGTCGAGCCCACCGAGGGTGAGACGGACGCCGACAAGGAGCAGCGACTGGTGTCGCTGGCCAAGCAGGGCTACAACCCGGTCATCGGCGTCGGCTACGCGTACGCCGCCGCCGTCAAGGGCGCCGCGGAGAAGTTCCCGGACACCACCTTCGGCATCGTGGACGACTCCACGGTCGAGGCGAAGAACGTGGCGGACCTGGTCTTTTCCGAGGAGCAGGCCTCCTACCTGGCTGGTGTCGCCGCCGCCAAGAGCACCAAGACGAACACGGTCGGCTTCGTGGGCGGTGTGGACATCCCGCTGATCCACAAGTTCCAGGCCGGTTTCGAGCAGGGCGTCAAGGACACCAACCCCAAGGTCAAGGTCCTCTCCCAGTACCTCACGCAGACCGCGGAGGAGGGCGGCTTCTCCAGCCCGGACAAGGGCAAGTCGGCCGCCGAGGGCCAGATCGAGAAGAAGGCGGACGTCGTGTACGCGGCCGCCGGTCTCTCCGGCCAGGGTGTCATCGAGGCCGCCGCCGCCAACAAGGTGTGGGCGATCGGTGTCGACTCCGACCAGTACAAGCAGGAGGCCCTCGCCAAGTACAAGGACGCGATCCTGACCTCGGCGATGAAGGACGTCGCCAAGGCGGTCTACAACCTGGCGAAGTCGGTCGAGGACGGCAAGCCCGAGACCGGTATCGTTCGTGGCGATCTGAAGACGGGCGAGGTGGGCCTGTCGAACTCCAACCCGAAGTTCGCGGACAACGCCGAGCTCCAGGAAGCCATCAAGACGGCCGAGGAGAAGATCGTCAGCGGCGAGATCAAGGTCAAGACCAGCTGAGCACAGCAACACCCTGAGCAGCGGTAACCGAGGGGTTTACGTCCGCTCGACGGGGTACGGGGAGGCTCTCCCGCGGGAGGCTTTCCCCGTACCCCGTTGTCGCGCGGTGCGTAGGCCTCCTATCAGGCCATAGGGGCGCTACGCGCGTAGACGACCCCCGTCCCCAGGAGAGTGCGCCATCAACGCGTCCAGCAGCCCTCCGGCCGGCGCGGCGGTCAACGGTCAGGTGACCGCCGTCGAGCTCGCCGGGATCACCAAGCGTTTCCCGGGCGTCGTGGCCAACCACGACATCCACCTCACCGTCCGCAAGGGCACCGTCCACGCCCTCGTCGGCGAGAACGGCGCCGGCAAGTCGACGCTGATGAAGATCCTCTACGGCATGCAGAAGCCGGACGAGGGCACCATCGCCATCGACGGCGAGCAGGTCGGCTTCTCGTCGCCGGCCGACGCCATCGCGCGCGGCATCGGCATGGTGCACCAGCACTTCATGCTCGCCGACAACCTCACCGTCCTCGAGAACGTCGTGCTGGGCAGCGAGAAGCTGTACGGCATCGGCGCCAGGGCCCGCCGCACCATCAAGGAGATCTCCGACCGCTACGGCCTCGGCGTGCAGCCCGACCGCCTGGTCGAGGAGCTCGGCGTCGCCGCCCGCCAGCGCGTGGAGATCCTCAAGGTCCTCTACCGCGGCGCCCGCACCCTGATCCTCGACGAGCCCACGGCCGTGCTGGTGCCGCAGGAGGTGGACGCGCTCTTCGAGAACCTCCGCGAGCTCAAGTCCGAGGGCCTGTCGGTCATCTTCATCTCGCACAAGCTGGGCGAGGTCCTCTCCGTCGCCGACGAGATCACCGTCATCCGCCGCGGTACGACGGTCGGCACCGCCGTCCCCTCCGAGACCACCCCGCGTCAGCTGGCCGAGATGATGGTGGGCAGCGAACTGCCCACCCCGGAGACCGCCGAGTCGACGGTCACCGACCGCCCCGTCATCACGGTCGACAAGGTGCGCCTGGCGGCGGCCGGCGGCAAGGCCCTGCTGGACGACATCACGTTCACCATCCACGCGGGCGAGGTCCTGGGCATCGCCGGCGTCGAGGGCAACGGACAGACCGAGCTGGTCGACGCGCTGATCGGCCTCAAGGCCCCCGACTCCGGCACGATCACCCTGATCGACGAGGAGATCACCGCCTGGCCCACCCGTAAGCGCCGCGAGCAGGGCATCGGCTACATCCCCGAGGACCGCCACCGCCACGGCCTGCTCCTGGAGGCCCCGCTCTGGGAGAACCGCATCCTCGGCCACGTCACCGAGAAGCCCAACGCCAAGGGCGTCTGGCTGGACCCGAAGGCCGCCCAGGAGGACACGCGCCGGATCGTCGAGGCGTACGACGTCCGCACTCCCGGGATCGACGTCACCGCCGCCTCCCTCTCCGGCGGCAACCAGCAGAAGCTGATCGTCGGCCGCGAGATGAGCCACAAGCCGCGCTTCCTGATCGCCGCCCACCCCACCCGTGGCGTGGACGTCGGCGCGCAGGCCGCGATCTGGGACCACATCCGCGAGGCCCGCCGCGAGGGCTTGGCCGTGCTGCTGATCTCCGCCGACCTGGACGAGCTCATCGGCCTGTCCGACACCCTCCGCGTGATCTACGACGGCAAGCTGGTCGCCGACGCCGACCCGGCCACCATCACCCCGGAGGAGCTCGGTTCGGCGATGACCGGCGCCGCCACCGGCCACCTGGAACACGAAGAGACCTCCGAGACCCAGGCAGACACCCCCGAGATCCGTAAGTCTCCCGAGGCTCCGGAAGACGAGGCCCGCTGATGAAGAAGTTCGACAAGGAGCGCGTGCTCCTCGCGGTGGCCGGACCGGTCATCGCGCTCGCCGTGGCCTTCGTGCTCAGCGCGATCGTGCTGATCGCCTCGGGCAAGAGCCCGGTCGAGCCGTACACCCTGATGTTCGAGCAGGCCTCGTTCTCCGACATCCAGGTCCTGATCATCAACCAGGCCTCGATGTACTACATCGCGGCCCTCGCGGTGGCCATCGGCTTCCGGATGAACCTGTTCAACATCGGTGTCGACGGCCAGTACCAGCTCGCCGCCATGATGGCCGCCATCGTCGGCGCCCACGCGAACCTGCCGACCGCGCTCCAGATCCCGCTGCTGCTCCTCACCGCGGTCTGCACCGGCGCGTTCTGGTCCGGCATCGCCGGGGTCCTCAAGGTCACCCGCGGCGTCAGCGAGGTCGTCGCGACGATCATGCTCAACGCCATCGCCACCTCGGTCATCGCCTACCTGTGGCTGCCGAACGTCTTCGGCGTCAAGGTCGGCAACAACAACACCACCGGCGAGATGCACGAGTCCGGCTGGGTGCCGGGCATCGACATGGGCGACGCCGGCGAGATCTACGGCCTGGTCTTCCTCGCCGTGCTGCTCGGCATCGGCTACTGGGTCGTCCTCAACCGCACCCGCTTCGGCTTCGACCTGCGCGCCTCCGGCGCCTCGGAGAGCGCCGCCGCGGCCAGCGGTGTCGACCCGAGGCGCATGGTGCTCACCGCCATGCTGATCTCCGGCGGCATCGCGGGACTCGCCGGCCTGCCGATCCTGCTCGGCGACACCCACACCTACAGCCTGAACTTCCCCACCGGCATCGGCTTCCTCGGCATCGGCATCGCCCTGCTCGGCCGCAACAGCCCCGTCGGCATCGCGTTCGCCGCCCTGCTGTGGGCCTGGCTCGACAAGGCCTCGCCCGAGCTGGACTTCCACGACTACGACAAGGAGATCGCGGTCATCATGCAGGGCCTGATCGTGCTCTCGGTCGTCGTCTCCTACGAGGCCGTCCGCGAGTGGGGCCTGCGCCGCCAGCAGCGCCGCGTGGGCGCCGAACTGGCCGCCGGTCACGTCCTCGGCGCCGACAACAACACCACGAAGGAGGTGGCTGGCCGATGACCGCCCCGCAGACCTCGGCGCTCGACGTCAACCAGCCCACGCTGCAGCCCGCGGCTCCGACCGGCCGCCGCCTGTCGTGGCCCGTCCTGCTGCTGGTCATCGCCGGAGCCCTGGCGCTGACCTCGATCGTCCGCATCATCACCGGCGCCGACGGCATCACCAACGTCAGCCAGATGTCCACCGCCCTCCAGCTCGCCGTGCCGATCGGCCTCGCCGGTCTCGGCGGTCTGTGGGCCGAGCGCGCGGGCGTCGTCAACATCGGCCTCGAAGGCATGATGATCCTCGGCACCTGGTTCGGCGCCTGGGCCGGCTTCCAGTGGGGCCCGTGGACCGGTGTCCTGGTCGGCATCATCGGCGGCTGCCTCGGCGGCCTGCTGCACGCCTTCGTCACCGTCACCTTCAACGTCAACCACATCGTCTCCGGTGTGGCCATCAACATCCTCGCCCTCGGCGCCACCCGCTACCTCGCGCCCCTCGCCTTCGAGGGACACCAGGGCGGCTCCGCCAAGCAGTCCCCGGCGATCGACTCCCTCGGCAACTTCACCGTGCCGGGCCTGTCCGACGCGCTGCGCGACCTCAACAACCAGGGCTGGTTCTTCGTCTCCGACATCGCCGGCCTGCTCGGCGGCCTGGTCACCAACGTCTCCTGGCTGACCCTGATCGCCGTGGCCCTGATCCCCGCCACCTGGTGGATCCTGTGGCGTACGGCCTTCGGTCTTCGGCTGCGCTCCTGCGGTGAGAACCCGGTGGCGGCCGAGTCCCTCGGCGTGAACGTCTACAAGTACAAGTACATCGCCGTGATCATCTCCGGCGGCCTGGCCGGCCTCGGCGGTGTCTTCCTGTCCATCGTGGCCAACCCCTTCTACCTGGAGGGCCAGGTCAGCGGCCGCGGCTTCATCGGCCTCGCGGCGATGATCTTCGGTAACTGGATGCCGGGCGGGCTCGCCATCGGCGCCGGCCTGTTCGGCTACACCGACAGCCTCAACCTGCGCGGCGGCTCCGCGAACGTCCACGCCCTGCTGCTGCTCGGCGCGCTGCTGCTGATCATCGGCGCCATCTGGCTCGTGATCTCCAAGAAGTACGTCAAGGCCGCGATCACCGCGGTCATCGGCGCCCTGGTGTTCGCCTGGTACGCGGGCACCGACGAGGTCCCGAACCAGGTCGTGTCCGCCACGCCGTACGTCATCACGCTCGTCGTCCTCGTCCTGTCCGCGCAACGCCTGCGGATGCCGAGGGCGAACGGTCTGCCGTACCGGAAGGGCCAGGGCAAGTGACCCCGGCCGCCTCCCACGACGTCGACTGGGACAAGCTGCGCGCGGCGGCCCGGGACGCCATGTCCCGCGCCTACGCCCCGTACTCCGGCTACCCGGTCGGCGTCGCGGCCCTGGTCGACGACGGCCGTACGATCACCGGCTGCAACGTCGAGAACGCCTCGTACGGCCTGTCCCTGTGCGCCGAGTGCGGGCTGGTCTCGGAACTGCGGAACTCGGGTGGCGGCCGGCTGACGCACTTCACCTGCGTCGACGGCAAGGGCGACATCCTCGTCCCGTGCGGCCGCTGCCGTCAGCTGCTGCACGAGTTCGGCGGCCCGGACCTCCTGCTGGAGACCCCGGCGGGGATCCTGCCGCTGTCGGAGATGCTGCCCCATGCCTTCGGGCCGGGCCACCTCAGCAAGTAACTCCCGTGCGGCCCCTCTGACCACCTCAGGGGGGCCGTATCACTTCTGGAACCCTCGGAAGGACACCCATGGCCATGGACGCCATCTCCGTCATCCGCACCAAGCGGGACCGCGGTGAGCTCAGCGACGAGCAGATCGACTGGGTCATCGACGCGTACACCCGCGGAGAGGTCGCCGACGAGCAGATGTCCGCGCTCGCCATGGCGATCCTGCTCAACGGCATGAACCGCCGCGAGATCGCCCGCTGGACGGCCGCGATGATCGCCTCCGGCGAGCGCATGGACTTCTCGTCCCTGTCCCGCCCGACGGCCGACAAGCACTCCACGGGCGGCGTCGGCGACAAGATCACCCTCCCGCTGGCCCCGCTGGTGGCGGCCTGCGGTGCCGCCGTCCCGCAGCTGTCGGGCCGGGGCCTCGGCCACACGGGCGGCACGCTGGACAAGCTGGAGTCGATTCCGGGCTGGCGGGCCCTCCTCTCCAACGAGGAGATGCTGCACGTCCTGGACACCACGGGCGCGGTGATCTGCGCGGCGGGCGACGGCCTGGCTCCGGCGGACAAGAAGCTGTACGCACTGCGCGACGTGACCGGCACGGTCGAGGCGATCCCGCTCATCGCCTCCTCCATCATGTCCAAGAAGATCGCGGAGGGCACGGGCTCCCTGGTCCTGGACGTGAAGGTCGGCACCGGCGCCTTCATGAAGACCATCGAGGACGCGCGCGAGCTGGCCTCGACGATGGTGGGCCTGGGCACGGACCACGGCGTGAAGACGGTGGCCCTGCTGACGGACATGTCGACGCCGCTCGGCCTGACTGCGGGCAACGCCCTCGAAGTCCGCGAGTCGGTGGAGGTCCTGGCGGGCGGCGGACCCGCTGACGTGGTCGAGCTGACGATCGCCCTGGCCCGCGAAATGCTGGAGGCGGCGGGTGTCCGTGACGCCGACCCGGCGAAGGCCCTGGCCGACGGCTCCGCGATGGACGTCTGGCGCCGCATGATCGCGGCCCAGGGCGGCGACCCGGACGCGGAGCTGCCGGTGGCCCGCGAACAGCACGTCATCAAGGCCCCGTCCTCCGGCGTCCTGACCCGCCTCGACGCCTACGACATCGGCGTCGCCGCCTGGCGTCTGGGCGCCGGGCGCGCCCGCAAGGAGGACCCGGTGCAGGCGGGCGCCGGCATCGAGATCCACGCCAAGCCGGGCGACACGGTGACGCAGGGCCAGCCCCTGCTGACCCTGCACACGGACACGCCGGAGCGCTTCGAGTACGCGCTGCAGTCGGTGGAGGGTTCGTACGACATCGCGGCGGCGGGGACGGACTTCACGGCTTCGCCCGTCGTGCTGGAACGTATCGCCTGACCAGGCGGTCTCCCTTTCGGGTGAACGGGATCGGTGGACCTGCGCCGGTCCCGTTCGGCATGCTGGGATCGGTGACGCACCGATAAGGAGACCGCCATGAGCGCACTCACCGTGAGCCAGGACCCCGACCAGAACTGGGACGACCTCGTCCGGTTCTGGGAGGAGATGGAATGGCCCGAGGGCAGCAAGGTGGAGATCATCGAGGGGATCGTCACCGTGACACCTGCTCCCGCGTCCCGCCACAACGTGATCGCGGCCCGCATCCAGCGTCGCCTCTACTCCGTGATCCCCGAGGACTGGGAGATCTTCCAGACACTGGCGATCGCCGTGCCGTCACGTCTGGGCATGCTCATCCCGGACCTGCTCGTGGCTCCCGTGCGGGAATGTGCGGAGGCCGACTCCCACATCCCGGCGGTCCTCGCCGAACTCGTCGTCGAGGTGACCTCCAAGTCCAACGCCCGCCACGACCGTGTCAGCAAGCCCGCCGCCTACGCCACCGCAGGGATCCCGCTGTACCTCCTCGTCGACCGCTGGGCTCCTGGAGGGCCCACCGCGACGCTCTACGGAGAGCCGAAGGGCGATGTCTACCGTGTCCTGAGCGCCGTGAAGTTCGGCGATCCCATCAAGCTGCCGGAGCCGTTCGACGTGACGATCGACACGGGTGAGTTTCCGGTTGACTGACACTCAGCCCAGCAATGCCGCCACCACGACAAGCACCGGCACCGACAACACCGTCGACACCAGAATCGAGTCCCGGGCCAACCGCTCGCCCACCCCGTAACTCGACGCGTACGTGAACAAGTTCTGCGCGGCAGGCAGCGCCGAAGTCACCACCACGTCCAGCAGCGGAGCGCCCCGCAACCCGAACACCCCCGCCGCCAGCACCCAGGCCACCGCTGGCTGCCCCACCGACTTCAGGGCGACCGAGAGCAGCACCGGATGCCGGTCAGGGCCCCGGCCGGGCAGCATGCTGCCGCACAGGGAGATGCCGAAGGCCAGCAGGACCGCCGGGACCGACATCCCGCCGATCAGGGTCAGGGGGTCCAGCACGGGGGCCGGGACCTGTACGCCGGCCGCCGACACGGCCACCCCCGCCAGCGACCCCACCGCGATCGGATTGCGCAACGGCGTCAGCAGCCGCCGCCACAGTGGCCCCTTCTCGCCCTCGCCGGACAGGTCGAGGATCGTCAGGGCGATCGGGGTGACCCCGATCAACTGGAACAGCAGCACCGGCGCCACCAGTGAGGCATCGCCCAGCAGGTACACCGCGATCGGGATGCCGAGGTTGCCGGAGTTGACGTAGCTGGAGCACAGCGCGCCGATCGTCGTACGGCCCACGCCCCAGCGCCGTACGACACCGACCGCGACGAAGACTCCGGCTGCCGCGGCCGTGCTCAGCGCGGTGACCAGGAGCCGGCTGGAGAAGATCACCGACAGGTCGGTCTGGGCGAGCGTGGTGAAGAGCAGGGCGGGGGAGGCGACGTGGAAGGCCAGCTTGGTGAGGACCTCTCGGCCGTGGTCGCCGAGGTAGCCGCGCCGGCCGATCACATAGCCCACCCCGATGACGACCGCGATCACCGCGAATCCGGTCAACACCCCCTGCACGGAACCCCCTTGGCGGAGGGGAAACCGCGGAGTATTCGGGGATGCGCTGATGCGTGGGGCATACAGGCAACCCTCCGGGGAAGGAGGGGAGCGGGTCAACGTGATCTCGGTCGGCGGACACCTCTCACCAGCGCGACGAGCAGCGAAAACCGGCCGGACCACACCTGGCCCGATGAGTTACGCCCGCCCGCCCGGTCTACCGATCGTGGACGCCATGACACCCGCTGTACTCGTGCTCGCCGGCCCCGTCACCCGCGACGAGGTGGCGGGGCTCTGCGACGAGGCCCGGGCACGGCTGGAGGCCACCGGGGCGGCAGTCCTGGTGTGCGATGCCGGAGGGCTCGGACCGCCGGGCCTGGCCGCCGTCGATCTGCTGGCACGCCTCCAGCTCACCGCCCGGCGGGCCGGGGGCCGGATCCGGCTGAGGGACGCCGACCCCGCGCTACACGCCCTCCTCGACCTGGTCGGCCTCAGCTTCGAGGTGGAGGGGAAGGTCGAACAGCGGGAACCAGCGCTGGGTGTCGAGGAAGCAGTGGAACCCGGTGATCCGGCCGTCTGAGATCTCCAGGACCTGAACCGCCCAAGGGGTGAAGCCGCCCTTCTCCGGATCCGGCTTGTACTGGGCGAATCCCGGCAGCCCGTTGACCTGGACCGGCACCAGATGTGAACCGGCGCAAGGGGCCCCGAGCGTCGTCATGAAACCCGTGATGTCCTTCACGCCGGTCAGCCACAGGTCGAACGGCGGCATCGTCATGACGGCGTCCTCGTGCAGCAGGGCCGTGAGCGCCGTCATGTCGTAGCCCTCGAAGGCCGCGACATACCGCTCCAGCAGCTTCTGCTGCTCCTCGTCGAGCGGGTCGGAGACCACGGCGTCGCCGCCCGGCTGCTGCCGCTCGGCGAGCGTGGCGCGCGCCCGCTGCAGCGCGCTGTTCACCGACGCGACCGTGGTGCCGAGCAGCTCGGCGACCTCGCTAGCCTTCCAGGCCAGCACCTCGCGCAGGATCAGCACCGCCCGCTGCTTGGGCGGCAGTTGCTGAAGGGCGGCCATGAAGGCGAGCCGCACCGACTCCTTGGCCACGGCCGTCTCGGCCGGGTCGTCGGTCGTGGGCAGGACCCGGCTGTCCGGCATCGGCTCCAGCCAGGTGTTGTCGGGGCGGGGCGAGAGCGCCGCCTGGGCGAGCGGTGTCGACTCCGTGAGGTCCATGGGCCTGGCTCGCTTGTTGCCGGCGGTCAGCATGTCCAGGCACACGTTCGTCGCGATGCGGTAGAGCCATGAGCGGAGACTGGAGCGCCCCTCGAACTTCTCGTAGCTCCGCCAGGCCCGGACCATCGTGTCCTGCACCGCGTCCTCCGCCTCGAAGGAGGAGCCGAGCATGCGGTAGCAGTACCCGGTCAGTTCGACACGGTGTTTCTCCAGCCTGACGTCGAGGTCCGTCGTCGTCGCCGTGCTGTCGCTCATCGTCCACCCACCCCTGTGGCCATGTCCCGAAGGACGCCTCATCGCGCCCAACACTTCGGAAGCTACCGCAGCCCACTGACAATGGCCCCCGGAGCGGACGAAGGCGCAGGTCACAAGCGCGCGCCCGACACTCGGCCGACGTGCGGCGGGCGCGGACACGCCGCTGGGGCGCACCCTTGTCCAAGGGCGCGCCCCAGCGGCGTGGGTCGGTGGGACCGGCTCAGGCCATCGGGACGCCGTTCACCGGCAGGCCCTGGGTCGGCAGGCCCTGCACCGGCACCCCGCCGAGCAGCCCGACCAGGCCGGTCGGACCGCCGGCGACCGCCTGCTCGGCGGCCGGCTGCGCGGCGGCCAGGCCGGTGGTGACCGCTTCCTGTCCCTGGACCAGCCCCGAGGTGGCGGCGGGCGTCGCCTGGGTGAGGTTCTCGGCGGGGAGCGACGTGGTGACGGTGTCCAGCGCCGTGCCGGCGGCCTCCGGGCCGACCGGCGCGGCGTTCGCGGCGCCGGCGCCCGCGGCGGCGAAGGCGGCACCGAGAGCGGCGACACCGAGGGTCTTGGCAGCAGACTGCTTCATGAAATGCGTCCTCGAAATTCGTTACGGGGTTGTGAGCGGTCCTTGACCGTAAACACGCCCCGGCTGCCGCCGCAAACATCGAAATGAGGATGGATTGTGAATGCCGTTTGTGTTCCGTGGAGGCGCAGGCCCCGCCGTCACTCCTCTTGGGCGGCAGAGTCGCTGGTAGACGTGGTCTGCTGAAAGAGCCATTCGGACTTGAGTTCGGCATATCCAGGCTTGATCACGTCATTGATCATCGCGAGTCGTTCATCGAAAGGAATGAACGATGATTTCATCGCATTGACGGAGAACCACTGCATGTCGTCGAGCGTGTAACCGAATGCATCGACAAGATGCTCGAATTCCCGGCTCATGCTGGTGTGGGACATCAGGCGGTTGTCGGTGTTCACGGTGGCACGGAAGTGCAGTCGCCGCAGCAGGCCGATGGGGTGGGCGGCGTAGGAGTCGGCGGCGCCCGTCTGGAGGTTGGAGCTGGGGCACAGCTCCAGCGGGATGCGCTTGTCCCGTACGTACGAGGCGAGTCGGCCGAGCTTCACCGAGCCGTCGGCGTGCACATGGATGTCGTCGATGATGCGCACCCCGTGCCCGAGCCGGTCGGCGCCGCACCACTGCAGGGCCTGCCAGATGGACGGCAGGCCGAAGGCCTCGCCCGCGTGGATGGTGAAGTGGTTGTTCTCGCGCTTGAGGTACTCGAACGCGTCGAGATGCCGGGTGGGCGGGTGGCCGGCCTCGGCGCCCGCGATGTCGAAGCCGACGACGCCCAGGTCGCGGTAGCGGTTGGCGAGTTCGGCGATCTCCAGGGCGCGGGCGGCGTGCCGCATGGCGGTGAGCAGGGCGCCCACGCGGATGCGGTGACCGTTCGCCCGGGCGAGCTGCTCCCCTTGCCGGAAGCCCTCGTTGACCGCCTCGACGACCTCTTCGAGGCTGAGTCCGCCTTCGAGGTGCTGTTCGGGCGCGTAGCGCACCTCGGCGTAGACGACCCCGTCCTCGGCGAGGTCCACGGCGCACTCGGCGGCGACCCGGACGAGGGCGTCCCGGGTCTGCATCACGCCGACGGTGTGGGAGAACGTCTCCAGGTACCGCTCCAGGGAGCCGGAGTCGGCGGCCTCGCGGAACCAGACGCCGAGCTTGTCGGGGTCGGTCTCGGGGAGTTGGGTGTAGCCCGTCTCGCGGGCGAGCTCGACGATCGTGCCGGGTCGGAGCCCGCCGTCGAGGTGATCGTGCAGCAGAACCTTCGGGGCTCGGCGGATCTGGTCCGAGCTCGGGGTGTTCGCCTTCGGGGCAGTCTCGCTCGTCATTTCCGCACTCTAACGCCTACGCGCGTAGATCGCTCATGTGACGTCCATCCGTCGCTCGTGTCGTCGTCCGCTTTACGAATCCGTCGATACGTAACAGTGACCCCACGGACGGGTGGCGTACACCCGCACTTCTGAGACTGTTCTGTCATGGCACAGCAAGCGACGCCGGTTCGCAGGGCCCGACTGGGCAGAGCGATCGGGCCGGAGCCGACAGCGGTGAGCGGTGTGGTGCTCCTGCTTCCCGGCGGTGACGAGGTCTCACATCGCAAGCCGGCGACGTTGTTGGCGACCTCCTACCTGCGCACACTGGGGCGCCGTCTGGCGCGGGCGGGACGTGGGGAGGGGCTCGCCGCGCATGTCGTCCACTACCGGTTTCGCGGGTGGAACGGCAGTGACGCCAATCACCTGAGCGACGCGTTGTGGGCCGCGGACGAGGCCGTGCGGCTCTACGGGGACGTTCCCGTCTGCCTTGCCGGGGTCGACATGGGCGGGCGGGCGGCGTTGCGGGCGGGCGGGCACGAAGCCGTCAACTCCGTGCTGGCCATGGCGCCTTGGCTGCCCGAGGAGGACATGGCGGCGTCACCCGAACCGGTGAAGCAGCTCGGGGGGCGGCGGGTGCTGATCGTGCACGGCACGAACGACGAGCGGACCGACCCCGAGTTGTCGTTCCGGTTGGCGGCACGGGCGAAGAAGGCGAACCGGGACGTGTGCCGGTTCGAAGTGCACTCCGATCGGCACGGGTTGCAGCAGCATCGCGACGAAGTCCTCGCACTGGCCGAGGACTTCGTCATGGGGGTGCTGTTCGGCCGGGCGTTCTCGCGGCCGGTCGAGGACGCGTTCGCGGCTCCGCCTCCTTTGGGGTTGCGGATGCCGTTGGCCGCGGGGTTCGGCAAGTCGCTGCGGCGGTAGCGCCGTTGGGGTGCCTGCCGTGTCGGCGGGCACGGGTTGGCTGTGGCCGGTCGCGCGGGTTCCTCGCGCCCCTGGGACGTCTCTCAGGTGGGCAGCAAACTGCCCCGTCTGGACAGCAGGAACTTCTTGAAGGCCGCCACCGGGGGCGTGTCCGGGCGGTCGGCCAGCCACGCGACGCCGATCTCCCGTGCCGCCCTCGGGGCCGTGACCGTCAGTTCCACCACTCCCGGGCGCGGGACGGTCGGTGGGGGCAGCAGGGCGACGCCCAGGCCCGCCGCCACCAGCCCGCGCAGCGTCTCCGCCTCCTCGCCCTCGAAGGCGATACGGGGCTTGAAGCCCGCCTCCGCGCACAGGTCGTCGGTGATGCGGCGCATGCCGTAGCCGGGCTCCAGCGTCACGAAGGTCTCGTCGGCCGCTTCGGCTAGGCGGATGCGTTTGCGGGAGGCCAGGCGGTGGTCGGCCGGGACGACCAGGCGGAGCTTCTGTTCGTCCAGGCGGCGGGCCACCAGGTCGGGGGCGTCCGGGACGGGGGATGTCAGGCACAGGTCCAGCTCGCCCGCTCGGAGGCGCTCGATCATCGCCTCGCCGTAGTTCTGGACCAGGCTGAAGCGGACGCGGGGGTGGTCGGCGCGGAAGGCGTGCAGGAGGCCGGGGACCGTCTCCGCGCCCATGGTGTGCAGGAAGCCGAAGGCGACCTTGCCGGTGGCCGGGTCGGCGTCGGCGCGTACCTCGTCCGCGGCACGCCGGATCTCGCCGAGGGCGCGTTCGACCGAGGTGAGGAAGGTACGGCCGGCCGGGGTCAGCGAGACCGTACGGCCGTGGCGGGCGAAGAGGTCGACGCCCAGGTCCTGTTCCAGGCGGACCATGGCGCGCGAGAGCGTGGACTGCGGGACCCGCATCTCCTGGGCGGCCCGGGTGACGTGCTCGGTGCGGGCGACGCCGGCGAAGTACGCGAGGCGGGGGGCGAGCAACCTCGACATGTCCGCCATGTCTTCTGTGTCACTGGATGGTGACAGGCGAGCCTGTGAGCTGTGTTGATGCGCCATGGGAACGATTATGGCGAATCCATGCATTGGACGGATGAGTAGGGGCGTACGTAGCTTCGAAGCATGTCTCCCGCCAGTACCGGGGCGTCCACCACCGTGGGCGCCGCACACGCTGTTCCTGTCGTCGACTCCCGTATGGCCCCGGGCGGCCCCGGCTACCGCCGGATGAGCTTCGCCCTCTTCCTCGCCGGTGTCGCGACCTTCGCACTGCTCTACTCCACGCAGGCCCTTCTGCCTCTGATCTCCGGCGAGTTCGGGGTCGCGGCGAGCGAGGCGAGCTGGACGGTGGCGGCGGCCACGGGTGGGCTGGCGCTGTTCGTGCTGCCCATGAGCGCGCTGTCGGAGCGGTTCGGACGGCGTACGGTCATGACGGCGTCGCTGGCGGTCGCCGTGACGGTCGGACTGCTCGTTCCCTTCGCGTCGAACCTCACCGTCCTGGTCGTGCTGCGGGCGGTCCAGGGCGCGGCGCTGGCGGGTCTGCCGGCGTCGGCGACGGCGTATCTCGCCGAGGAGGTCCGGCCGAAGGCCCTGGTCACGGCGATCGGGCTGTTCGTCGCGGGCAACAGCGTCGGCGGGATGAGCGGCCGGGTCATCACCGGCTGGGTCGCGCAGGAGTGGGGCTGGCGGGTCGCCGTCGGCGTCATCGGCGCGATCGCGGTGGCCTGCGCGGTGGCCTTCCGGCTGCTGCTTCCGGCGCCGCGCCACTTCAAGCCGGGGTCGCTGCGACCGCGGGTGCTCGTGCGGACGGTGCGTGGGCATCTCTCCGATCCGCTGCTGTGCCGCCTGTACGCCATCGGCGCGCTGTTCATGACGGTCTTCGGTGGCGTGTACACGGTGATCGGTTACCGGCTGACGGAGGCGCCGTTCGGTCTGCCCCAGGGCGTGATCGGCTCGATCTTCCTCGTGTATCTCGTCGGTACGGTGTCGGCGTCGACGGCGGGCCGGCTGGTGGGGCGGCTGGGCCGGCGCGGCGCGCTGTACGCCGGCGGTGCCACCACGGCGGCCGGTCTGCTGCTGTCCCTGGCGGGCTCGCTGCCGCTGGTGCTGCTGGGGCTGGTCCTGATCACCGGCGGGTTCTTCGCGGGGCACGCGGTGGCGTCCTCGGCGGTCAGCAAGACCGCCACGCACGGGCGTGCCCAGGCGTCGGCGCTGTACCAGTCCGCGTACTACGTGGGCTCCAGCGCGGGCAGCATGGTGGGCGCCGTGGCCTTCCACGCGGGCGGCTGGGCCGGGACGGTCGGGGTCGGGCTGCTGGCGGTGGCCGGGGTCGTGACGATCACCGTGTTCGGGACGCGGGCGGCTCGGTCGCGGCGGCGGGAGTTGGCTACGGCTGCCTGAGCCGGCCTGAGCCGCCTCGCGTCGGGCTTGAGCTGGAGAGAGCGCGGCCCCCGCAGTCGGCGGGGGCCGCACTCGCTTCCGTGTTCACCAGGCCGTGCGGGTCTTCGCCTTGTCCTCCGAGGGCAGCAGGATCCACAGGGCTATGTAGAGCAGGAACTGCGGGCCCGGGAGCAGGCAGGAGACCAGGAAGATCACGCGCATCGTCGTCGTGGAGGTGTCGAAGCGTCGCGCCAGCGCGGCGCACACTCCGCCGATCATGCGGCCGTGGGTGGGTCGGGTGAGCGCGGTCATGGTGCGGCTCCTTCGCTGACGTCGGTCGCAGGCCCTGCTGTGGGCCTCCCGAGTGGTTGCCTCATCTGACGTCCACGCTACGGCGACGAAGCGGGCAAAACGTCACTCTATGGAGCTATCCCGACCCTGGGAATCGTCGGGGTCCGGCCCTGAGAAGGCTCCTCCTGGGAGACTGCCCGGCCGTGTGCGCGCTGGGACCTGCGGCGGAGCCGGGCGCGGGCGGCGGGGACGATCGTCGCGTGCGCCAGGGCCACGCCCAACGTGTTCAGGAGCAGCGAGTCGACGTCCACGACCTGGCCCGGTACGCCGGTCTGCAACAGCTCGATGCCCAGGGAGATGAGGGCGCCGGCGGTGACGGTGCGGACCAGGGAGCCGAGGGGGGAGGTGTGGAGTCTGCCGTGGGCCATGGGGAGGAGTACCCCCAGGGGCGCGAGCAGGGCGAGTCCCTCGGCGATGCGTCGGGCGGCCGCCTGCCAGCCCAGGGCGAGGTCGGCCCTTATCCCGGCGAACGGGTGCAGGTTGGCGGGCATCACCCAGGGGACGTCCAGCGGGCGCAGCGTGAGCCAGGCGACGAACGCGAGGTGGGCGGCCAGGAGGACGCTGGCCGTCGCACGAAGCGGGATGCTGATCACGGCGCTGCCGCCGATGGAGCCTTGACGCTGCACGCATCCCAAGACGCGCCTCCCGGCAGGATCGGTTCCGGGGGGTGGGGCGGTGGGGTGAGGCGTCCGCCACAACGGGGGGTGTGTGGGTGCTTTGCCGCGGGACGGTGGGGGCGTGCGTTGATGCCTGCGGCGCCTGTGCGGGTTCGGTGGGGGTGCGCGTAGCGCCTGCGGGTGGGGGGTGGTCGGGGCCGTGCCGGGGGGTGTCCGTCCTCGGACCGGCGGCGGGCGTATGGCCAGGAGGTGCCGTGTCTTGACGCCGGCCACTGCGGGCGGACACCCCCCGGCACGTCCCCTTCCCGCCGTACGCGGCTGCCGCGTCACGGGGGTACGCCCGAGAGGGCGCGGGTCGGCGTACGTGGGTGCGGCGTCGTGGGGCTTGCCCGGCATGGCCTGGGGGTGGTGCCGGAGGCGGTGGGTCAGGTGTCTGCGACCTCGGTCGACGGAGGTTCGTTGCTGCCCGGTCTTGTGCGGACCTCGTCCGTGCACTCGTAGCGGCGCGGTGGGGTGTCGTCGGGGCCGCCCAGGATGACCGAGCCGTCGTCCTCGGCGGCCGTCGAGTCGGAGAAGGTGCAGACGATCTGGGCGAGGGCGTACGAGGTGAGGTCGGTGGGGGGCGTGCTCAGGCGCAGTGTCTCGTCGGGGTCGCCGGGGCGGGGGCCGGTCACGCTCATGGCGCCGCGGACGTCCGTGGTGTAGCCGGCCTCCTTCTCCTCGGGCGACGGTGTCGCGTCCAACTCGTCGAGCAGGCCCTGCGCCACCAGCACGCGGCGCTCCGAGTCGGCCGCGCCTTCAGGCACGCGTACCGTGCGCTCGACGGCCACCAGTTGGGATCTGCACAGCAGGAACACCTGCACGGGGAGTCCGCGCGCGGCCTGCGTCGACACGTTCGGTTCGGAGAGGGAGCAGTGCACGCGCGAGGGTGCGGGGCCGAAGTCGGTCGGTACCTCCGT
The DNA here is from genome assembly GCF_040612485.1 of Streptomyces sp. NPDC006385. Taxonomy (NCBI): domain Bacteria; kingdom Bacillati; phylum Actinomycetota; class Actinomycetes; order Kitasatosporales; family Streptomycetaceae; genus Streptomyces; species Streptomyces sp. NPDC006385. The sequence goes on along the minus strand of NZ_JBEXQG010000038.1, from coordinate 46,643 downwards.
GGACCGTATGCCGCATCCGGTCAGGACGGTGGCGGCCAGGGTGGAGAGTGCCAGCAGGTGGCGTACCCGCTTCGACATCAGGCGTCCCCCTTCTTCGTGGCGCCCGCGTTCTTGTCGTCCTTGTCTCCGTCTGTCCGTGCCAGCTCGGAGGCGTCCCGGGGCAGGCGCAGCGTGAACACCGCTCCGCCCTCGGGGGAGTTGGCGGCGGTGATGTCGCCGCCGTGGATGTGGGCGTTCTCCAGGGCGATGGACAGGCCGAGACCGCTGCCCTCGGAGCGCGGGCGGGAGGCGCTGGCCTTGTAGAAGCGGTCGAAGACGTGGGGGAGGACGTCCTCGGGGATGCCGGGGCCGTGGTCCCGTACGTCGATCACGATCGAGTCGTCCGCCTCGCGGATCGTGACCCGGACCGGTGAGCCGCCGTGCTTGAGCGCGTTGCCGATGAGGTTGGCCAGGATGACGTCCAGGCGGCGCGGGTCCAGGCGGGCCATGATGCCGCGCTCGGCGTCCAGGTCCACCGCGTCCAGCCAGGCGCGGGCGTCGATGCAGGCCGTGATCTGGTCGGCGATGTCGACGTCGTCGAGGACGAGGCGCGCGGTGCCCGCGTCGAAGCGGGTGACCTCCATGAGGTTCTCGACGAGGTCGTTCAGGCGGCGGGTCTCGCTGACGACGAGGCGTACGGCGGGTTCGATCATGGGGTCCATGGAGCCGGACTCCGCCTCCAGCTCCTCCTCCAGGACTTCGGTGACGGCGGTGATCGCGGTGAGCGGGGTGCGCAGTTCGTGGGACATGTCGGCCACGAAGCGGCGGGACGCGTCGTCGCGGGCGGCCATGTCGGCGACCCGCTTCTCCAGCGCCTCGGCGGCGTTGTTGAACGTACGGGAGAGGTCGGCCAGTTCGTCCGTGCCGGACACCCTGAGGCGGGTGTCCAGCTTGCCCTCGCCGAGCCGGCGGGCGGCGACCCCGAGGCGGTGCACGGGCTTCAGTACGGTCGTGGCGGCGGCCTGCGCGAGCAGCGCGGAGCCGATCAGGGCGAGGCCCGTGGCGATGCCGAGCGACCAGGCCAGGGAGTTGAGGTCCTTGGCTTCCTGGTCCAGGGGCTTGAGCATGTAACCGGTCGGGCCGCCGCCGATCAGCCGCGTGCCGGCGACCAGGTACGGGGTGTCGTCGTCCACGATCCGCTGCCAGTACAGGTGGTACTCGGACTTGTTGGAGGAGTTGACCTCCTGCTTGTCGTTCACCGCCGTGCGCAGCGACGGGGGCACGTCCGCGAGCGTGAACCCGTCCAGGCCGCCGGAGCTGCCGAACACGGGCCTGCCGTCGGCGTCCTGGCCGACGAGCAGCACGCTGAAGCGCTGGCTGCTGTTGGCCATCTGCCCGGCGGTCTGCTGGAGTTCGTCCTGCGTGGGCTCCTGGGGCAGCAGGCCCGCCCGGTTCTGCATCTCCTGCTCGAAGTCGCGCAGCACCGCGTCCTGGGTGCGCTTGAGCACCGCCTCGCGGTTGAGCCAGTAGGCGATCCCGGACGCCGACACCGCCGCCGTGAGCGCCACCAGACCGAAGACGACCACCAGTCGCAGCCGCAGACTCGTGAAACGCAGCCTCGACCACACTCCCTTACGAGCCGCGACCCAGCCGCGGAACCCCCCTCGCGCGTCGGTCACTGAGGCGCGTCCAGGCGGTAGCCGACACCGCGGACGGTACGGATCAGTGTCGGGGAGGAGGGTACGTCCTCGACCTTGGCGCGCAGTCGCTGGACGCAGGCGTCCACGAGGCGGGAGTCGCCGAGGTAGTCGTGTTCCCAGACCAGGCGCAGCAGTTGCTGGCGGGACAGGGCCTGGCCCGGTCGGCGGCTCAATTCGAGCAGCAGCCGCAGTTCGGTCGGGGTCAGCTGGAGGTCCTCGCCGTTCTTCGTGACGGTCATCGCGGCGCGGTCGATGACCAGGCTGCCGAACGCCGCCGCGTCGTTCGACTCCCGCTCCCCGCGCCGCAGCACGGCCCGGATCCGGGCGTCGAGGACCCGCCCCTGGACCGGTTTGACGACGTAGTCGTCGGCGCCGGACTCCAGGCCGACGACCACGTCGATGTCGTCGCTGCGCGCGGTCAGCAGGATGATCGGAAGCTGGTCGGTGCGCCGGATGCGCCGGCACACCTCGAACCCGTCGATGCCGGGCAGCATCACATCCAGCACGATCAGGTCCGGCCGCTGCTCGCGCAGCAGCTTCAGACCGTCCTCGCCGGTGGCAGCGGTGGCCACACGGTGTCCCTGGCGCGTCAGTGAGAGCTCCAGGGCCGTACGGATGGCGTCGTCGTCCTCGATCAGCAACAGGGAAGGCACGGGCTCATTCTGGCCCATGCGTGGGCGCTCTTTCGACACCTGTACGAGCAGTACGGCTACGCACACGTAGCGCTTCTTCCTGTGCGTGCGCTCCCGCCGGCCTGAGGGTGATCTCGGAGGAGGGCCGCTGTGACAGGTCTGTGACAGTCGGCGGACACGGCCATGAAGGTGCCCGGGCAAGCTTTTCGGCACAGGCAGGACAGCACGTCGCACGACGGCAAGACGAACGACCAGAACACCGGAAGTCCACGACGGGGGGCGCGAGATGAACACGCTGCACGGCACCAGCACCAGCGCAGTGATCACGCGTCTGCACGACGTGCACGGGGGCCGGGGTTCCGAGAAGTCCGGTGCTGTGAGCGGGCGGGGGTGCGCTCGCGGCACCGGGCGTCAGCACGCCGCGTACATGACGGTGGTTGACGGTTTCACGGGGGAGCCCGCGGCGGTAGCCGCTACGGGTACGGTCGGGGGAGCCGCGTACAGGGAGGACTCGGGGGAGCGGCGTCGCTCGCTGTCGGAGGCGGAGTTCACCGCCTACGTCCAGGAGCGCCGCGCCTCCCTGTACGCCACCGCCTACCACCTGACCGGCGACCGGTACGAGGCCGAGGACCTGCTGCAGAGCGCGCTGTTCTCGACCTACCGGGCCTGGGACCGGATCAGCGACAAGGCCGCGGTCGGCGGATACCTCCGCCGCACCATGACCAACCTGCACATCAGCGCGTGGCGCCGCCGCAAGCTGAACGAGTACCCGACCGAGGAACTGCCGGAGACGCCCGGCGACACGGACGCGATGCGCGGCACCGAGCTGCGCGCGGTCCTGTGGCAGGCGCTCGCCCGGCTGCCCGAGCTCCAGCGGACCATGCTGGTCCTGCGTTACTACGAGGGCCGTACGGACCCGGAGATCGCGGACATCCTCGACATCAGTGTCGGCACGGTGAAGTCCAGCATCTGGCGGTCGCTCCGCCGGCTGCGCGAGGACGAGGTCCTCAGCTTCGGCCGTGACGAGGAGGACGCCTTCGGGGAGCTTGTCGCCTGAAGGTCCGGGGGGCCGCTCGGGGGAGCGGTGGCAAGTGGGGGGACCCACGGGGGCCGGGGGGCCCGCGGGGGGACCCACGGGGGAAACGGGGGGTGCTCCACCACGGGGGAAACGGTGGAGCACAACGACAGCGGGGCTGGAGGGCCGGGGGGTCCGTCCAGTCCCGCTTCGCTGTGTGGTCAGCGGGCCTGCATGAGCTCCGCCTCGGCGGCCCCGCCCTCGCCGGCCGGCTCCGTACCGCCGACGGCCGCCGCGAGCAGCAGGGACGTCGGGACGCGCCGGCTGCGTTCAGGTGGCCGGGGTCGCCGCCGGGCGGCGGCCCGCCGCGGCCGCGGTCAGGCGGCCGAGGGCCTCGTCCCGGTCGCAGGCGTGGGCGCCGAGGGCGGTCTGGCGGGCGATGATCGAGCGCTCCAGGCGCATCAGGCGCCAGCCGCGGCGCAGCAGGAAGGGCACCGACTTGCGGCCCTCCCTCAGGTCGCGCAGGAAGCGGCGGCGGAAGGTCTTCACCGGGCCGCGGCTCAGGCAGAGCGCGTCGGCGAGCACGCCGAGTTCCCGGCAGCGGGTGACCAGTTCGGCGGCGAAGACGCCCTCCGCGATGAACAGCGGGGTCCGCCCGATCTCGACGGCCTCCTCGCCGGTGCGGGCGCTGAGCGAGATGTCGTACAGCGGAATGCTCGTACGGCCCGTGCGGCACAGCTCCACGATCGCGGCCACGGCCGTGTCGGCGTCCCAGGAGCCGGGGTGGTCCCAGTCGATGTCGGAGCTCCCGGGGACCTGCGGCAGGGTCGGGTCGTCGCCCTCTTTGTAGAAGTCGTCGAGCCGCAGGACCGGAAGACCGGAGCGGGCGGCGAGCAGGGACTTGCCGGAGCCGGAAGGGCCGCAGAGCAGCACGACTCGCGTCGGTATGGGCGGTTGGGAACTCACGGGTCACCAGTGTGAGGCATCGCCGGGTCCGGGAACGACCCCGCGGGCCGGCTTTGATGCGCGCGTCACACGGTGACTACGGTGTGTGCCGGACCGCTTGCCCCGAGTATCGGGCGGGTGGTGGCGGAGAGCCGCGCTTCCCCTGGACGGCGGGGAAACGCGGCTCTCCGGTCTCGGTGCCTCTCGGCCTCAGTACGAGGAGCCCGACGCGCCCAGCGACCCCGTCGGGTGCCAGACCGTCTTGGTCTCCAGGAAGGCCGTCATCCGGTCGATACCGGGGGTGGCGGTCCAGTCGACGTCGTCCACAGGCTGTGGACGAAGTACGCGCTTCAGGTTGTCCGCGGCGGCGATCTCCAGCTCCTTCGCCAGCACGTCGTCGGCGCCCGCGAGGTCGATCGCGTTGACGTCCTGGTGCGCGGCCAGCGGCGTGGCGATCTCCGCCGTACGGCCGGAGAGGACGTTGACGACACCGCCGGGCAGGTCGGAGGTGGCCAGGACCTCACCGAGGGAGAGGGCCGGGAGCGGGGACTGCTCCGAGGCCACGACCACGGCCGTGTTGCCCGTCGCGATCACCGGGGCGATGACCGAGACCAGGCCCAGGAACGACGACTCCTGAGGAGCCAGGACGGCTACGACGCCCGTCGGCTCGGGGGAGGAGAGGTTGAAGAACGGGCCCGCCACCGGGTTTCCGCCGCCGACGACCTGGGCGATCTTGTCGGTCCAGCCCGCGTACCAGACCCAGCGGTCGATCGTGGCGTCGACGACCGCGGCGGCCCTGGACTTCGACAGCCCCTCCGCGTCGGCCACTTCGCGCACGAACTGCTCGCGCCGGCCCTCCAGCATCTCGGCGACGCGGTACAGGATCTGGCCGCGGTTGTACGCCGTGGCGCCGGACCACGCCCCGAACGCCTTGCGGGCGGCGACCACCGCGTCACGGGCGTCCTTGCGGGACGACAGCGGCACGTTCGCCAGCCAGTTGCCCTTGGAGTCGCTCACCTCGTACACCCGGCCGCTCTCGGAACGCGGGAACTTCCCGCCCACGTACAGCTTGTAGGTCTTGAAGACGCTCAGACGCCGCTGCTCGGACTTGTCAGACATCGAGGTACGCCTCCAGGCCGTGGCGGCCGCCCTCGCGGCCGAAGCCCGACTCCTTGTAGCCGCCGAACGGCGAGGTCGGGTCGAACTTGTTGAACGTGTTGGACCAGATCACGCCCGCACGCAGCTTGTTGGCGACGGCGAGGACGCGGGACCCCTTCTCCGACCAGATGCCGGCGGACAGGCCGTACGCGCTGTTGTTGGCCTTGGCGACGGCCTCGTCCGGCGTGCGGAAGGTGAGGGCGGACAGCACCGGGCCGAAGATCTCGTCGCGGGCGATGGTGTGCGCCTGGGTGACGTTCGTGAACAGCGTCGGGGCGAACCAGTAGCCGCTCTCGGGCAGTTCGCAGGCCGGGGACCAGCGTTCGGCGCCCTCCGCCTCGCCCTGCTCGACGAGCGTGGTGATGCGGGTGAGCTGCTCCTCGGAGTTGATCGCGCCGATGTCGGTGTTCTTGTCCAGCGGATCGCCGAGGCGGAGCGTGGAGAGCCTGCGCTTGAGGGAGTCCAGCAGCTCGTCCTGGATCGACTCCTGCACCAGCAGACGGCTGCCCGCGCAGCAGACCTGGCCCTGGTTGAAGAAGATCCCGTTGACGATGCCTTCGACGGCCTGGTCGATGGGGGCGTCGTCGAAGACGATGTTGGCGCCCTTGCCGCCCAGTTCGAGGGTGAGCTTCTTGCGGCTGCCGGCGACGGTCCGCGCGATCGCCTTGCCGACGGCCGTGGAGCCGGTGAAGGCGACCTTGTTCACGTCCGGGTGCGCGACGAGCGCGGCGCCCGTGTCGCCGTAGCCGGGAAGGATGTTGACGACGCCCTTGGGCAGGCCCGCCTGGCGGCAGATGTCCGCGAAGAACAGGGCCGACAGGGGGGTGGTCTCCGCCGGCTTCAGGACGACCGTGTTGCCGGTCGCGAGGGCCGGGGCGATCTTCCACGCCAGCATCAGCAGCGGGAAGTTCCAGGGGATGACCTGGCCCGCCACGCCGAGCGGCCGGGGGTCGGGGCCGAAGCCGGCGTGGCCGAGCTTGTCGGCCCAGCCCGCGTAGTAGAAGAAGTGCGCGGCGACCAGGGGGAGGTCGGCGTCGCGCGTCTCCTTGATCGGCTTGCCGTTGTCCAGGGTTTCGAGGACGGCGAGCTCGCGGGCGCGCTCCTGGATGATCCTGGCGATGCGGAACAGGTACTTCGCGCGCTCGGAGCCGGGCAGCGCCGACCACTTCTCGAAGGCCCTGCGGGCCGACTTCACGGCACGGTCGACGTCCGCCTCGCCGGCCTGGGCGATCTCGGAGAGGACCTCCTCGGTCGACGGCGAGACGGTCTTGAAGACCTTGCCGTCGGCCGCCTCCACGAACTCGCCGTCGATGAACAGGCCGTACGAGGGCGCGATGTCGACGATCGAGCGGGACTCGGGCGCCGGTGCGTATGCGAATGCGGGTGCCATGGTGATCAGTCCACCGTCACGTAGTCGGGGCCGGAGTAGCGGCCGGTGGCCAGCTTCTGACGCTGCATCAGCAGATCGTTCAGGAGCGAGGAGGCGCCGAAGCGGAACCAGTGGTTGTCCAGCCAGTCCTCGCCGGCGGTCTCGTTGACCAGTACGAGGAATTTGATGGCGTCCTTGGTCGTCCTGATCCCGCCGGCCGGCTTCACACCGACCTGGATACCGGTCTGGGCGCGGAAGTCGCGCACCGCCTCCAGCATCAGGAGCGTGTTCGCGGGGGTCGCGTTGACGGCGACCTTGCCGGTGGACGTCTTGATGAAGTCCGCCCCGGCCAGCATGCCGAGCCAGCTCGCCCGCCGGATGTTGTCGTACGTCGACAGCTCGCCGGTCTCGAAGATGACCTTGAGGCGGGCGCTCGCCCCGCAGGCCTCCTTCACGGCGACGATCTCGTCGTACACCTTCATGTAGTCGCCCGCGAGGAACGCCCCGCGGTCGATGACCATGTCGATCTCGTCGGCGCCCGCCGCCACGGCCTCGCGCACGTCCGCCAGCTTCACGCTGATCGGGGCGCGGCCCGCCGGGAAGGCGGTGGCGACCGAGGCGACCTTCACGGTCGACCCGGCCACGGCCTCCTTGGCGGTGGCCACCATGTCGGGGTAGACGCAGACGGCGGCGGTCGCCGGGGTCGTCCGGTCGGTCGGGTCGGGGCGGACCGCCTTGGCGCCGAGCGCCCGGACCTTGCCCGGGGTGTCCGCGCCTTCCAGCGTCGTCAGGTCGACCATCGAGATGGCGAGGTCGATGGCGTACGCCTTGGCGGTCGTCTTGATGGAACGGGTACCGAGGGACGCGGCGCGCGCCTCCAGGCCGACCGCGTCGACGCCGGGCAGCCCGTGGAGGAAGCGGCGCAGCGTGCTGTCGGACGCGGTGACGTCCGAGAGGGTGTGCGCGCTGGGGGTACCTCCCACGCTTTCGGCAGTGGGGGAGGATGCGTTGGTGGGCATGGTCACCAGACGAGCATATCTACGCGCGTAGCGGCTGTACACCCCGGAAAGAGGGATCGGATCGGATCCGGGAAGCACCGAGTGGCGGCACACGTCAGGGCCGCGGGGAACCGCGCGAGTAGCCACCCCACCCGCACTCGCGCACGCAGCACAGCCCTCGCGTCGAACGGGCGCCCGCCCGAGCGCCGCGGGCGTGCGGCACAATCGGCCCCATGACGACCCCCGAGCACCCGCCCACCACCCCGGAACCCGCCTCGAAGGACCGCGTCTACCGCTCGCCCATGGGCATCGTGGGCGGCGTCGCACTGCTGGTCATCGTGCTCTGGCTCGGCATCGACGCCCTGGTACGCGGCGAGGGCCGCACCCAGTGGCTCGCGCTGGCGGCGCTGATCCTCATCGTGCCGCTGGTGTCCGCGTTCACCTTGCGGCCCGCCGTCTACGCCAACGAGGACCGGCTGCGCATCCGCAACCCGCTGCGCGTGATCGTGCTGCCCTGGGGGCGGGTGGCCTCGCTGCGCTCCGGCTACTCGAACGAGGTCGTGGCCGAGTCCGGCACCAAGTACCAGCTCTGGGCGGTGCCGGTCTCGCTGCGGGCCCGCAAGAAGGCGGCCCGCCGGACGGCCCGGGCGGCAGCGGAGCGGAACGCTGCGGCGCGGGGCGAGCACCGTGGCCGGGGCGGAACGGGCTTCGGGGGGCTCGGCATCGGTGCCCCGCGGGGGGACGTGGACGCCGACGGGCCGCTGCGGGCCGAGACCGACAAGGTCATGGACGACCTGCGGGAACTGCTGGAGCACCGGCAGAACGCGGAGTCCGCGCAGGGCGAGGTCACCGTGCGGTGGGCCTACGAGGTGGCGGGGCCGGCCCTCGCCGGGGCCGTGCTGCTGCTGATTCTGCTGGCCGTGGGCTGACCGGGGTCACGGCGCGCCCCACCACACCAGCGCCATGTGCGCGCCGCAGTACGCCGAGCCGACGACCGCCGCCGCCAGCGTCAGCGTGCGGTGGCGACGGGAGGCCCGGGACAGGTGCACGGCCAGGGGGAGCAGCAGCGGGAAGGCGGGCAGGAGAAAGCGGGCGCGCGGGAAGTACACCCCGCCGCTGCCCAGGACGATGGCCAGCAGTACGGCCGTGAAGACCAGCAGCGGCACCGGCTGCCGGTCCCACACCGACAGCCCGAACAGCACCACCGACGCCAGCAGCGTGAGCGTCACCAGAAGCAGGAACAACTCGGGCGTCGGGTCGTACACCAGCAGCCGGCGCATCTGGCGCAGGGTCTCCAGGCCGCCGTCCAGCTCGTTGCGCCACAGGCGCTGAACCGCGAAGTAGCCGTCCCAGCGGCCCAGGCGCAGGCCCACCCAGCCGAGGTATCCGCACCAGCCGAGGGGCGCGAGCGCGGCGGCCGCGAGGGTGCGCAGGCGGAAGCGGCGGCGCAGGGCGAGCAGCGCGGCCACCGTGACCGCCGCCGCCACCGCGACGCCGGTGGGGCGGGTGAGACCCGCGAGCGCCGCGAGCCAGGCCGCGGTGAGGAGACGGCCGCTGAGCACGGCGTACAGCGACCAGGCCGCGAGCGCGGTGAACAGGGACTCCGTGTAGCCCATCCACTGCACCAGGCCGACCGGAAGCGCGGCCCACAGGGCGGTGAGGAGGACCCCGACCCGGCGGCCGTGCAGCCGGTCACCGACGGCGAAGACGCCCCACGCGGCCACGAACGAGGCGAGGACCGCGAGGGCCAGGCCGGTGCCGGCGCGGGTGCCCGGGGTGACGGCCGCGACCGCCTTGACCAGGACCGGGTAGAGCGGGAAGAAGGCGAGGTTGTTGGCGCTGTACGCGGTGCCGAGTTCGTGCGCGTAGCCGTGGTCGGCGATGCCCAGGTACCAGTCGCTGTCCCACTGCGTCGCCAGGATCGGCCAGACAGCGTGCCGCCGGCGGTGCGCCCAGACGGTGAGCAGCAGCAGGCCCGTGCCGCGGACGGCGAGGTAGGCGAGGAGGGCGGGGGCCGCGTGGCGCAGGGCGCGCAGGAGAGCGCGGGCGGCGGGTGGGCACGGTGGGGAGCCGGAGGGGCGGCCGGTGCCGGGTGCGGTGGTCGCTCGGGGTGTCGGCCGGAACGCGGTCGAGGACACGGCGGCGGCTCCAGGCTGCTCGGCGGTGCGTTTCCGCTCCACCGTTGCCCGGGTGGTGGGGTGGGGCGTGGAGCCCGGGTCAATGGCCGTGGGGAAATCACCCGATGGGGTGCCTCCGGGTGGGGGGCGGCCCATCGGGGCGACGGAGCCGGGGCGGGTCGGGAGTGACAGGCTTTCAGTACGGGCGGGGTGGTCCCGCGGCGCCTATGGGTGGGGAGCGACCGGCTTCCGGTGTGGATCCGGATCGGCGGGCTTTCACGTACGGAATCGGGGGAACCTGCCGTCCCGTACGGGCGGGGGTTGGCCCGGTATCGCGTATGGACGGGTTGACCTGAGGGGCACTCTGCATCGGGGTCGACCCGGGGCCGCGTACGGACGGGGCTGACCTGGGAGAGCGTACGGACCGGGCTGACCTGGGGTCGCGTATGAATCCGGGGCGACTCGGGGTCGCGTACCGGGCGGGGGCGGCCCCGGGTTCCCGTACGAATCGGGCTCACCCGGGGTCGCCAACGGACCGGGAGCGGTCAGGAGGTTCCGTTCGGCTCAGATGCCGGCCGCCGTCGACAGGTCCCGCTTGATCGTCGTGAGCAGGTCGGTCGCCCTGGCGCGGGCGGCCGGGAGGTCGGCGTGGGTCGCGACCGGGACGACGACCTCCAGGTAGCACTTGAGCTTGGGCTCCGTGCCGCTGGGGCGGACGATGACGCGTGCGCCCTGAAGGGTGTAGCGCAGGCCGTCCGTGGGCGGGAGCGTGTCGGTGCCCTGGGTGAGGTCCTCGGCGCGGGTGATGGCCAGGCCGGCGAGCTCGGTCGGCGGCTGCTCGCGCAACCGGCGCATGGCGTTCGCGATGACCGACAGGTCCTGGACGCGGACCGAGAGCTGGTCGGTGGCGTGCAGGCCGTGTGCGACGGCGAGGTCGTCGAGGAGGTCGAGCAGCGTGCGGCCCCGAGCCTTGAGGACGGAGGCGAGCTCGGTGATCAGCAGGGCGGCGGTGATGCCGTCCTTGTCGCGGACGCCCTCGGGGTCGACGCAGTAGCCGAGGGCCTCCTCGTAGCCGTAGCGCAGGCCGTCGACGCGGGCGATCCACTTGAAGCCGGTGAGGGTCTCCTCGTATCGCAGTCCGGCCTTCTCGGCGATCCGGCCGAGGAGGGAGGAGGAGACGATGGACTCCGCGAAGGTGCCCTGCGCCCCGCGGTCGACGAGGTGCGCGGCGAGCAGGGCGCCGACCTCGTCGCCGCGCAGCATCCGCCAGTCCTCTCCGTCCTTGACGGCCACGGCGCAGCGGTCGGCGTCCGGGTCGTTGGCGATGACGAGGTCGGGGTCGGTCTCGCGGGCCTTGGCGAAGGCGAGGTCCATCGCGCCGGGTTCTTCCGGGTTGGGGAAGGCGACGGTGGGGAAGTCCGGGTCGGGCTCGGCCTGCTCCGCGACGAGGGCGGGGGCGGGGAAGCCGGCGCGTGCGAAGGCGGCGAGCAGGACGTCCGTGCCGACGCCGTGCATCGCCGTGTAGACGGTGCGGGCGGTGCGGGGGGAGCCCGGGGCGAGGACCGCGTCCGTGCGGGCGAGGTAGGCGTCGAGGACGCTGTCGTCGAGGGTCTCCCAGCCCTCGGTGGGGCGGGGGACGACCGTGAGGGACGGGACGGCGGCGATCTCCTCCGCGATGTCGATGTCCGCCGGCGGGACGATCTGGGAGCCGTCGCCGAGGTACACCTTGTAGCCGTTGTCGCGCGGCGGGTTGTGGCTGGCGGTGACCTCCACGCCGGCCACGGCGCCGAGGTGCCTTATGGCGTAGGCCAGGACGGGGGTGGGCAGGGGGCGGGGCAGTACCGCGGCGCGCAGGCCCGCGCCCGTCATCACGGCCGCGGTGTCGCGGGCGAAGTCCTCCGACTTGTGCCGGGCGTCGTAGCCGATGACGACGAGGCCGCCTTCGTGGCCCTGCTTCTTGAGGTACGCGGCGAGGCCGGCGGCGGCGCGGATGACGACCGTGCGGTTCATGCGCATGGGGCCGGCGCCGAGTTCGCCGCGCAGGCCGGCGGTGCCGAACTGGAGGGTGCCGCCGAAGCGCGCGGCGAGCTCGTCGACGTCCGCGGCGTCGATGAGCCCGGCGAGCTCGTCGCGGGTCTCCGGGTCCGGGTCCTCGGCGAGCCATGCCTGGGCCCGGGCGATGAGTTCGTCGTGCACGTCGGTCAACCTCTCGTTCGTGTGGTTCGGAGCGGGCCGGGGGCCGGGAGGGTTCCTTCGCCCCCGCCGCCCCTACCCGTCCCATCCCTGGGGGCCACGCCCCCCAGACCCCCGCTTCGGCCCTGAACGGGCCTCGTCCTCGAACGCCGGACGGGCTGGACCAGCCCTTGGGCGTTCGAGGAGCGGGGTCGAAGGAGCGGAGCCCCTTCAGGGCGGGACGGGTAGGGGCGGCGGGGGCGAGAACCGTCCTACAGTCGCCCCAGCACCTGCGCCAGCAGCGACCCCATCCGCGTCGCCGAGTCCCGCCCGGCCTGCAGGACCTCCTCGTGGTTGAGGGGCTCGCCCGTCATGCCCGCCGCGAGGTTCGTCACCAGCGAGATGCCCAGGACCTCGGCCCCGGCCTCACGCGCGGCGATCGCCTCCAGGACCGTCGACATGCCCACCAGGTCCGCGCCGATCACACGGGCCATGCGGATCTCGGCCGGCGTCTCGTAGTGCGGGCCGGGGAACTGGGCGTAGACGCCCTCCTCCAGCGTGGGGTCGACCTCCTTGCACAGGGCGCGCAGACGGGGGGAGTAGAGGTCGGTGAGGTCGACGAAGTTCGCGCCGATGATCGGGGACGTCGCCGTGAGGTTGATGTGGTCGCTGATCAGGACCGGCTGGCCGGGACGCATGCCCTCGCGCAGGCCGCCGCAGCCGTTGGTGAGGACGACCGTCTTGCAGCCGGCCGCCACGGCGGTGCGGACGCCGTGTGCCACGGCTGCCACGCCGCGGCCCTCGTAGTAGTGGGTGCGGCCCAGGAAGACCAGGGCGCGCTTGTCGCCGATCTTGTACGAGCGGATCTTGCCGCCGTGCCCTTCCACCGCCGGCGGGGGGAACCCGGGCAGCTCGGTGACCTGGAACTCGGCCTCGGGTGCGCCGAGGGCGTCCACGGCCGGAGCCCAGCCGGAGCCCATCACGAGGGCGACGTCGTGGGTCTCGGCGCCGGTGAGTTCGCGCAGGCGCGCGGCGGCGGCGTCGGCGGCGGCGTGAGGGTCGCCCTGGATGTCGTCCGGAAGAAGAGATGCGTTCACGCGACTGAGGGTAGCCGGTTTGGTCCTACGCGCGTAGATGACAGAGCTCACGGGATGGCGATCGTTGTCTTGTCGTTTCCGACGAAGACGGGGCAGGAGGGGGTGCGGGTGATGGGGGCCAGCGGGTCAGCACGGCCGCTTCCGTAGCTCCATCACGTAGTCGTGCGGTGCCCCCGCCGACTCGGCCGCGTCCGCGATCTCGCCCAGGTAGCGGGCCGACGGCAGCCCGCCCTCGTAGCCGTTCAGCACGTACACCCACGCCGGCTCCTCGCCCTCCAGCGTGTGCACCCGTACCCGCAGGCGCCGGTAGATGCCGAGGCCCACGCCCTCCCAGCGGTCCAGGGACTCCTCGTCCATCGGGGCGATGTCGTACAGCGCGACGAAGACCTGCTCCAGCGGGTCCTCGACGAGCGTCGCCAGCGCGCCGTCCCAGCCCAGCTGCTCGCCGCCGAAGGTCAGCCGCCACCCGTTCAGCCAGCCGGTGGCGCGCAGCGGCGAGTGCGGGGCGCGGCGGGTCATCAGCCGCGCATCGAGATTGCCTGCGTAGGCGGCGTAGAGCGACATGGGGAGAGGGTACGGCAGGGGAAACGTCAGTCCCTCCAGTAACAGTGGTGTCTCGGGCGGGCCCCCAGGCAGTGCCACCGTGAGGCGTGCGGGACAATGGAGTACGTGACTCGGATCGTGATCATCGGTGGCGGACCCGGCGGATACGAAGCGGCCCTGGTGGCCGCGCAGCTCGGCGCGGAGGTGACCGTCGTCGACTCCGACGGCCTGGGCGGGGCGTCGGTGCTCACCGACTGCGTGCCGTCCAAGACCCTCATCGCCACGGCCGAGGTGATGACCACCTTCGACTCCTCGTACGAGGAGCTGGGGATCATCGTCGCCGACGACACCCCGTACCTCGACACGCCCGCCCGGGTCGTGGGCGTCGACCTGGGCAAGGTCAACCGGCGTGTGAAGCGGCTCGCGCTCGCGCAGTCGCACGACATCACCGCCTCGGTCACCCGGGCGGGTGCCCGGGTCCTGCGCGGCCGCGGCCGCCTCCAGGGCATGCAGGCGCTCGACGGGTCGCGGAAGGTCGTGGTGCGGGCCGCGGACGGGACCGAGGAGACCCTCGTCGCCGACGCCGTCCTCATCGCCACCGGCGGTCACCCTCGTGAGCTGCCCGACGCGCAGCCCGACGGCGAGCGCATCCTGAACTGGACCCAGGTCTACGACCTCACCGAACTGCCCGAGGAACTCATCGTGGTCGGCTCGGGCGTCACCGGTGCCGAGTTCGCCGGTGCCTACCAGGCGCTCGGGTCGCGGGTCACCCTCGTGTCCTCGCGGGACCGCGTGCTGCCGGGCGAGGACCCGGACGCCGCCGCCGTGCTGGAGGACGTCTTCCGGCGCCGGGGCATGAACGTCATGGCGCGCTCCCGGGCCGCCGCCGCCAAGCGGGTCGGGGACCGGGTGGAGGTCACCCTCGCCGACGGCCGCGTCATCACCGGCACCCACTGCCTCATGGCCGTCGGCGCCATCCCGAACTCCGAGGGCATGGGCCTGGAGGAGGCCGGCGTCAAGCTGCGCGAGTCCGGGCACATCTGGACCGACAAGGTGTCCAGGACGACCGCGCCGGGTGTGTACGCCGCCGGTGACGTCACCGGCGTCTTCGCCCTCGCCTCGGTCGCGGCGATGCAGGGACGTATCGCCATGTACCACTTCCTCGGCGACGCGGTGGCCCCGCTGAACCTGAAGACCGTCTCCTCCAACGTCTTCACCGACCCCGAGATCGCCACCGTCGGCTACACGCAGGCGGACGTGGACGGGGGCAAGATCGACGCCCGGGTGGTCAAGCTGCCGCTGCTGCGCAACCCGCGCGCGAAGATGCAGGGCATCCGGGACGGCTTCGTCAAGATCTTCTGCCGTCCGGGTACGGGCATCGTGGTCGGGGGTGTGGTCGTGGCGCCACGAGCCTCCGAACTGATCCATCCGATCTCGATCGCGGTCGACAACAATCTGACGGTCGAACAGATCGCGAACGCCTTCACCGTGTACCCCTCCCTTTCGGGCTCGATCGCGGAGGTGGCACGGCAGTTGCACACGCGGAAGTCCGGCGGCGAGATCTAGCGTCCGGAATCAACTCCCCGCTGGTCACGGGGAGTTGTCGAGCATGCGTGCGGCATAGGCGGCGGGACTAGGCTCTATACCACTTCTCGCCCTTGCGTGCGAACAACTTCTGTTATTCGGCGCAAACTGCTGAAACCAGACGGTCGTTGGGGTTACTGTCAGTTTCGTGTTCGCTGCAGAACGTCGCCAATTGATCCTCGAAATGGTGCGAGCGAACGGGGCCGTGTCGCTCCGTGAGCTCGCCCGCGTCGTCCAGACCTCCGAAGTGACCGTACGGCGGGACGTGCGCGCACTGGAGGCAGAAGGACTCCTCGACCGCCGGCACGGCGGTGCGGTATTGCCGGGCGGGTTCACGCGGGAGTCCGGCTTTCCGCAGAAGTCACATCTCGCGACCGCCGAGAAGACGGCCATCGCCGACCTCGCCGCGAACTTCGTGGAAGAGGGCGAGGCGATCGTCGTCGGGGCGGGGACCACCACCCAGGAGCTGGCACGCCGGCTCGCGCGGGTTCCCGGGCTGACCGTCGTCACCAACTCCCTCCTGGTGGCGCAGGCCCTGGCCCACGCCAACCGGGTCGAGGTCGTGATGACCGGCGGCACGCTCCGCGGGTCGAACTACGCCCTGGTCGGCAGCGGTGCCGAGCAGTCCCTCCAGGGGCTGCGGGTGTCGCGGGCCTTCCTCTCCGGGAGCGGGCTCACCGCCGAGCGCGGTCTCTCCACGTCCAACATGCTCTCGGCGTCCGTCGACCGGGCGCTCGTCCAGGCGGCCGCGGAGGTCGTCGTCCTCGCCGACCACACCAAGCTCGGCACGGACACGATGTTCCAGACGGTGCCCACGGATGTCATCACCCGGCTCGTCACCGACGAACCGCCGGCCCATGACGATCGCGCCCACACCGAGTTGCAGGCCCTGGCCGACCAGGGGGTGCAGATCGCCGTGGCCGGGGCGACCGGAAACCCGGGGGGTGACGAGGTCCCGGCGCGGCGGCGTGGGCTGCCGGGTCCGCGGCGGGGCCAGGGGCCGGGGGGTGGGCCGGGGCTGCGGTCCGCCGCGACGGTGCTCGGGGAGCAGGGGGCGGAGCGGGAGCGGGAGCGGGCCCGGGTCGCGGATCTGCGGCGGCGTTAGGTTCGCCTGTTCGCCGTAGGGGCGTGGGTCGTCGTGCGGGTGCGGGTGGGTTGTGGTTGGTCGCGCAGTTCCCCGCGCCCCTGAGTGGGGATCAGTCCCCGCAGCGTCAAGTGCAGCAACCTGTCCGCCAACTCCGGGTCCCCCGGAGTCTCCTCCGCCGCCAGCGCGATCGCGTGGGTGAGCTGGAGCAGGTCGGCGATCGCCACGTCCGGGCGGACCGTCCCCGCCTCCTGGGCGCGCGCCAGCAGCGCGCCGCCCGCCTCGCGGATGGGGCCGCTGCACCGGGCCAGGGCCGAGGTGGTGTCGTAGGAGACGGACATCAGGGATCTGGCCAGGCCGCGGTACTCGCCCGCGTGGGTGACCATCTCGCGCAGCCATGTCACCAGGGCCGCGCAGGGCTCGGGGGCGTGCAGGAGTTCGTGGGAGCGGGCCAGGAGGTCGCTCACCGCCTCCTCGAAGACGGCGCTCAACAGGGCGTCGCGGTTGGGGAAGTGACGGTAGAGGGTGCCGATGCCGACGCCCGCTCGGCGGGCCACGTCCTCCAGAGAGGCGTCCGTGCCGCGCTCGGCGAAGGCGGCGCGGGCCTCGGTGAGCAGGCGTTCATAGTTGCGGCGGGCGTCGGCGCGCATGGCACGCGGCTGAGCCGGCGTCGTCGCCGTGTCCCCGTGTCCCGCACCCTCGTGCGAGGTCGCGCCCACCATGGCTCCCACCTGCCTCTCTCGCGCCCCGGTGTGCCTCCAGGATGCCACCCGCGAAACGGGGCGCCCGGCGGACCTTGCTCCAGTCCGCCGGGCGCCCCGGGATGTCGTACGGAAAGTCCTCGTACGGGTCAGTCCTTGATCTCGCAGATCGCGGCGCCCGAGGTGAGGGAGGCGCCGACCTCGGCGGACAGGCCCTTGATGGTGCCGGACTTGTGCGCGTTCAGGGGCTGTTCCATCTTCATCGCTTCGAGTACGACGATCAGGTCGCCTTCGTTGACTTCCTGGCCCTCCTCGACGGCGACCTTGACGATGGTGCCCTGCATCGGGGAGGCGAGGGTGTCGCCGGAGGCGGCGGGGCCGGACTTCTTGGCCGCGCGGCGCTTGGGCTTGGCGCCCGCCGCGAGCCCGGTGCGGGCCAGGGTCATGCCGAGCGAGGCCGGGAGGGAGACCTCCAGGCGCTTGCCGCCGACCTCGACGACGACCGTCTCACGGCCGGCCTCCTCGTCCGCCTCGGTGGCGTCGGCGGGGGCGGCGAAGGGCTTGATGTCGTTGACGAACTCGGTCTCGATCCAGCGGGTGTGGACCGTGAACGGCTCCGTGGAGCCGGTGAGCTCGGGCGCGAACGCCGGGTCCTTGACCACCGCGCGGTGGAACGGGATGGCCGTGGCCATGCCCTCGACCTGGAACTCCTCCAGGGCGCGGGCCGCGCGCTGCAGGGCCTGCTCACGGGTGGCGCCGGTGACGATCAGCTTGGCCAGCAGGGAGTCCCAGGCCGGGCCGATGACGCTGCCGGACTCCACGCCCGCGTCCAGGCGGACGCCCGGGCCGGACGGCGGGGCGAACGCGGTCACCGTGCCGGGGGCGGGCAGGAAGTTCCGGCCGGGGTCCTCGCCGTTGATGCGGAACTCGAAGGAGTGGCCGCGCAGCGGCGGGTCGTCGTAGCCGAGCTCCTCGCCGTCGGCGATGCGGAACATCTCGCGCACCAGGTCGATGCCGGCGACCTCCTCGGTGACCGGGTGCTCCACCTGGAGGCGGGTGTTGACCTCCAGGAAGGAGATCGTGCCGTCGAGGCCGACGAGGAACTCGACGGTGCCGGCGCCGACGTAGCCGGCCTCCTTGAGGATGGCCTTGGAGGAGGAGTACAGCTCGGCGACCTGCTCGTCCGAGAGGAAGGGCGCGGGGGCCTCCTCGACCAGCTTCTGGTGGCGGCGCTGGAGGGAGCAGTCGCGGGTGGAGACCACGACGACGTTGCCGTGCTGGTCGGCGAGGCACTGGGTCTCGACGTGCCGCGGCTTGTCCAGGTAGCGCTCGACGAAGCACTCGCCCCGGCCGAAGGCGGCGACGGCCTCGCGCACCGCGGAGTCGTACAGCTCGGGGACCTCTTCGAGGGTGCGGGCGACCTTCAGGCCGCGTCCGCCACCGCCGAAGGCGGCCTTGATGGCGATCGGCAGGCCGTGCTCCTCGGCGAAGGCGACGACCTCGTCCGCGCCGGAGACCGGGTCGGGCGTGCCGGCCACGAGCGGGGCGCCGGCGCGCTGGGCGATGTGCCGGGCGGCGACCTTGTCACCGAGGTCGCGGATCGCCTGCGGGGGCGGGCCGATCCAGATCAGCCCGGCGTCCAGGACGGCCTGGGCGAAGTCGGCGTTCTCCGACAGGAAACCGTAGCCGGGGTGGATCGCGTCCGCCCCGGACTCGCGCGCGGCCTTGAGGACCTTGTCGATGTCCAGATAGCTGCTCGCCGGTGTGTCACCGCCCAGGGCGAACGCCTCATCCGCGGCGCGGACATGCAGAGCGTCCCGGTCCGGGTCGGCGTAGACGGCCACGCTCGCGATCCCGGCGTCCCGGCAGGCCCGGGCCACGCGGACAGCGATTTCGCCACGGTTGGCGATGAGCACCTTGCGCACGATTGAGGCTCCCTCCTTGAAACAAGCCGAGTTTAGGGACTGCCGACACGCCACATCGACCCGTCCCCAGTGGTGAGCTTGCCCACACGGAGCGTGATTCCAGGCTCGCTCGACCTGCGAAATCCCATGTCGCGCCTCGGCACGCAGGTCTCTCCCGGAGAACCCTAGCCCGCCGCTGTGGTCAAGGTCTCTGTCATCACGTGCTGCGGGCCACTCTGTTTCTTTGTGGAATCCCTACGAATGGCCCAATGATTCTTTGCCCTCGGCCGAACCCTTGTCCCCGGGTTTACCCGTTAGTAGCGTTCGCGATGTCTCGAACATGCCTGGGGTGACAGAACGCTCGGAAGTGGGTGGGGGCCGGTGGTGCGCAGGCCGGTGGCGTGGGTGGTGGCGCTCGTGCTGTTCGCCGAGGCGCTCGGCGTCGCGGCGCTGAACTGGTTCCTCGGGGTCGTGGTCGACCGGCAGGACATGTCCCTGGCGGGTCTGGACCCGGACGCGATGTCGGTGTCCTCGAAGATCGGCGGTCTGGTCTTCGGTGGTTACTTCGCGCTGTGCGGCCTGGTCGCCCTGCTCGTGGCGGTGCGCGACCGCGCCCCGGCCGGCCTCGGCCGCATCCTGCTGATCAGCGCGGCCGTGGTGCACGGGCTGCTGGGTGCGTTCGTCTGGGGGCTGGTGGGCTGGACGGCGTTCGTGTTCATGGTCGTCGTGCTCGCCCTGATCGTGCTGCTGCTCATGACGTACGACGCCCAGGCCGCGCCCGGGGAGCCCGCGGGCGCCGCTCCCGACGGGGGTCGGGGCGGCGACGGCTCCCCGGCCGACGGGGCCCCGGTCAGTCCTCCGCCGGCGCCCACAACTCCGTGATGCCGATGCCCAGTTGTGCCAGCAGACGGCGCACCAGCGGCAGGCTGATGCCGATCACATTGCCGTGGTCGCCGTCGATGCCGTCGATGAACGGGGCCGAGCGGCCGTCGAGGGTGAACGCCCCGGCGACGTAGAGCGGTTCGCCGGAGGCGACGTAGGCCGCGATCTCCTCGTCCGTCGGCTCGCCGAAGCGGACGATCGTGGAGGCGGTGGCGGAGGTGTACCGGCCGGTCACGGTGTCGTAGACGCAGTGACCGGTCTGCAGCGTGCCCGCCCGGCCGCGCATCGACTTCCACCGCGCCGTGGCCTCCTCGGCGTCGGCCGGCTTGCCCAGGGCCTGGCCGTCCAGGTCGAGGACCGAGTCGCAGCCGATCACGATCGCGCCCTTGACCTCGGGTTTCGCGGCCACCACGGAGGCCTTCGCCTCGGCCAGGGCGAGCGCCAGCTCGGCGGGGGTCGGCGCGGTGACGGCGTCCTCGTCGACACCGCTCACGATGACCTCGGGGTCCAGCCCGGCCTGGCGGAGCAGCTTGAGGCGGGCGGGGGACTGGGAGGCGAGGACGAGCCGGCGGCGGGGCTGATCAGTCATGCGGTCAGCGTATCGGCGCGCGCCCGGCCGGGCTCACCTCAGCCCGAGCACGATCATCGTGAGCACCATGGCCAACGCCATGAGAACACCGAGCCGCCGCAACATCTCCTGCGTGTCCCGCAGTTCCTTGGGCGGCTCGTTCTCGGGGTCGGACCACAGCATGCCTTCCATCGTCGGTCGCGGGTCCGCGGCGACGCCTGAGTACGCGTACTCAACTTTCGTACAAACGGCGCCCTGATTCCATTAGGCGGGTCGCTCCACGCCGCGGGAACCTGCCGCTCACAGCCGATCCGGTGGGCCCGGATCGGCTGTGCCCGTCGTATGGCTTCGGTGGTCACCTGCACCCCGATGGCGCGGGGAGCGCGGCGATGGCGCTAGCCCGGCCAGTACGTACGCGCCCACGTCGTCGGCCCCGGCTGCGGCAGGCGGTGGGCCGCGATGCGGGACGGGTCGGACCAGGAGTCGCGCGGGGTGGGTGCGCCGGACGGCGTGGCTGCCGCCGCCGCGGCGCGGGCGCGGACCACCGCCAGTGCGGCGGCCAGCTCCTCCGGTGTCGGGTTGCCCCGTAGGACCTTGATGTTCATGGCGGCTCCCAGCGGGCCTAGAGGGGGATGTTGCCGTGCTTCTTCGGAGGCAGGGATTCCCGCTTGGTGCGCAGCTGACGCAGGCCCCGTACGACGTGCAGCCGGGTGTCGGACGGCATGATCACCGCGTCGATGTAGCCCCGCTCGGCCGCCACATAGGGGTTGAGGAGGGTGTCCTCGTACTCCTGGATCAGCCGCGCGCGCACCGCCTCGACATCCTCGCCGCCCGCCTCGGCCTCGGCGATGGTGCGGCGGTGCAGGATGTTGACCGCGCCCTGCGCGCCCATCACGGCGATCTGGGCGGTCGGCCAGGCGAGGTTGAGGTCGGCGCCCAGGTGCTTGGAGCCCATGACGTCGTAGGCGCCGCCGAATGCCTTGCGGGTGATGACCGTGATGAGCGGGACCGTGGCCTCGGCGTAGGCGTAGATCAGCTTGGCGCCGCGGCGGATGATGCCGTCGTGCTCCTGGTCGACGCCGGGCAGGAAGCCGGGGACGTCGACGAAGGTGATGACCGGGACGTTGAAGGCGTCGCAGGTCCGCACGAAGCGGGCCGCCTTCTCGCTGGCCTGGATGTCGAGGCAGCCGGCGAACTGCATCGGCTGGTTGGCGACGACGCCCACCGGGCGGCCCTCGACCCGACCGAAGCCGGTGACGATGTTCGGGGCGAACAGCGGCTGCGTCTCGAAGAACTCGGCGTCGTCCAGGACGTGTTCGATCACCGCGTGCATGTCGTACGGCTGGTTCGCGCTGTCCGGCACGATCGTGTCCAGCTCGCGGTCCTCGTCGGTGACCGAGAGGTCCGCCTCCTCCGGGAACGCCGGGGGCTCGCTGAGGTTGTTGGACGGCAGGTACGACAGCAGCTGCTTGACGTACTCGATGGCGTCCTTCTCGTCCCCGGCCATGTGGTGCGCCACCCCGGAGGCCGAGTTGTGGGTGCGGGCGCCGCCCAGCTCCTCGAAGCCCACGTCCTCACCGGTGACCGTCTTGATGACGTCCGGCCCGGTGATGAACATGTGCGAGGTCTGGTCGACCATGATCGTGAAGTCGGTGATGGCGGGGGAGTAGACCGCACCGCCCGCGCAGGGCCCGACGACGAGCGAGATCTGCGGGATGACCCCTGACGCGTGCGTGTTGCGGCGGAAGATCTCGCCGTACGCGCCGAGCGAGGCCACGCCCTCCTGGATCCGGGCGCCGCCGGAGTCGTTGATGCCGATGACCGGGCAGCCGGTCTTCAGCGCGAAGTCCATGACCTTGACGATCTTCTGGCCGTAGACCTCGCCCAGCGCACCGCCGAACACGGTGAAGTCCTGGGAGAAGACGGCCACCGGGCGGCCGTCGACCGTGCCGTAGCCGGTGACGACACCGTCGCCGTACGGGCGGTTCTTGTCCAGCCCGAAGTTGGTGGAGCGGTGCCGGGCGAACTCGTCGAGTTCGACGAAGGACCCCTCGTCGAGGAGCAGCTCGATGCGCTCACGCGCCGTCAGCTTGCCTTTGGCGTGCTGCTTTTCGACGGCGCGTGCGGAGCCGGCGTGCGTCGCTTCCTCGATACGGCGCTGGAGATCCGCGAGCTTGCCCGCGGTGGTGTGGATGTCGATCCCTTGGGTTTCTTGGATCTCGTGACGCTCTTCCGGCTCGGACATCGGGATGTGGCTCCCTGCCTGCTCAAAAGGGGGGACGGTTACTCATCCGTAGAGTAGTGGGGCGCCTACCGATCGGCAGTGCGGCGTTTGCCACACCTAGGGTGGCTTGCATGACGCCGCGAGATGCATCAGACGACAGCCGCTGGTCCGACCTGGACCGTCCGCCGCTCAACGCCGCCGCGCTGCGGCGCGGGCTCGTGCGGGACGGCGGACACAGGGGCCTGTACCGCGACGTGGACGTGGTGCAGCGCACCGGCTCCACCAACTCCGACCTGGTGGCCTTCGCGACCGAGGGCAAGGCCGAGGAGGGCGCCGTCCTGGTCGCCGAGGAGCAGACGGCCGGCAAGGGGCGCCTGGACCGCGACTGGACGGCACCGGCCCGCTCGGGGCTGTTCTTCTCCGTGCTGCTCAACCCCGCCGAGGTGCCGGTGGCCCGCTGGGGCTGGCTGCCGCTGCTCGCCGGGGTCGCCGTGGCGACGGGGCTGTCACGGGCGGCGGGCGTCGACACGGCACTCAAGTGGCCCAACGACCTGCTGGTGACCGTCGGCGGGGAGGAACGCAAGGCCGGCGGGATCCTGGCGGAACGGGCCGGGAACGCCGGCGTGGTCATCGGCGTCGGCATCAACGTCACCCTGCGTGCGGACGAGCTGCCGGTGCCGCAGGCGGGTTCGCTCGCGCTCGCCGGGGCCGTGAGCACGGACCGCGATCCGCTGCTGCGGGCGGTGCTGCGATCCCTGGAGGAGTGGTACGGGCGGTGGCGCTCCGCGGCGGGGGATCCGGCGGTGAGCGGGCTGCAGGAGGCGTACGCGGCGGGGTGCGCGACCTTGGGGAGGGTGGTGCGGGCCGAACTGCCCGGGGACCGGGCGATCACCGGGGAGGCGGTCGCGATCGACGGGGACGGGCGACTGGTGCTGGCGACCGGGGACGGGGTGCAGGAACCGGTGGGTGCCGGGGACATCGTGCACGTGCGGTCGGTGTGAGTCCGCTGGACGGGCTTGGCGGAGTGAGGTGGCCCACACCTGCCGTAAAGTGAAGGCCGGTCGATTACTGACCGCGGCAGATCGGAAAGGCAGCAGGCGTGACCGTCGACGACACGGGCTCCGGCACGGGCGCGGACGGCCGGGTGGACCCCCACGCCGCCGACCCCGGCGAGGATCCGCTCGCCCTGCGCCTCGAACAGCTCATCCTCGGCGCCGAGCGGCGCTACACCCCGTTTCAGGCGGCCCGTAGCGCCGGTGTCTCCATGGAGCTGGCGTCCCGGTTCTGGCGGGCCATGGGGTTCGCCGACATCGGGCAGGCCAAGGCGCTGACCGAGGCCGACGTCCTGGCGCTCAGGCGCCTGGCCGGTCTCGTCGAGGCGGGGCTGCTTAGCGAGGCCATGGCCGTGCAGGTGGCCAGATCCACCGGGCAGACCACCGCCCGGCTCGCCGAGTGGCAGATCGACTCGTTCCTGGAGGGGCTGACCGAGCCGCCGGAGCCGGGAATGACACGGACCGAGGTGACGTATCCCCTGATCGAGCTGCTCCTGCCCGAGCTGGAGGAGTTCCTCGTCTACGTCTGGCGCCGCCAGCTCGCCGCCGCGACCGGCCGCGTCGTCCAGGCCGCCGACGACGAGGAGATGGTCGACCGGCGCCTGGCCGTGGGCTTCGCGGACCTGGTCGGCTTCACGCGGCTCACCCGTCGTATGGAGGAGGAGGAGCTCGGCGAACTCGTCGAGGCCTTCGAGACCACCGCGGCCGACCTGGTCGCCGCCCGCGGGGGACGGCTGATCAAGACCCTCGGCGACGAGGTCCTGTACGCGGCCGACGACGCGGGGGTCGCCGCGGAGATCGCCCTGCGGCTCATCGAGACGATGGCGAACGACGAGACGATGCCGGAGCTGCGGGTCGGCATCGCCTTCGGCACGGTGACCACTCGTATGGGCGATGTCTTCGGTACGACCGTGAACCTCGCCTCCCGGCTCACCTCCATAGCCCCGCGCGACGCGGTCCTCGTCGACAGCGCGTTCGCGGAGGAGCTCATCCGAACGGGTGAGGCTCCCGCGTCGGAGGCGGAGGCCGCGGAGGCGGCGGCCGCCGCCGAGAAGGAGGGCGAGGAGCCGCCGGTGTACCGGTTCGCGCTCCAGCCGATGTGGCAGCGGCCGGTGCGGGGGCTCGGGGTCGTCGAGCCGTGGCTCTTGACGCGGAGGGCGTCCGTCGCGGGCGAGTGAGCGCCGTCGGGGCGGCCCGCGCCCCTTTCGCGGCGTCGCGGTGCGGCGTGTGGTCAGTCGGCGTTTCTCGGAGGGTCGACGCACAGGCCGATGACCGGGAGGCACACGTCGCCGTCGTCCGGCTGGTCCGGCTGGTCCGGCTGGGGGGCCGGGGGATTCGTGGGGGTCTGGTCCGGCGCCGGAGCCGGGGGCTCGGGCTTGGCCGGGTCTGGTGCGTGGGTGGGCTTCGCCGGTGGGGCCGGCGCGGGGGTGCGGGCCGGGGACTCGCCCGTCGTCGTGGCAGGGCCGCCCGGCCGCGGCTCGGCCGTGGTGTTCCCGGTCGGTACGACGACCGTGGCGGTCGTAGGCGCGGTGCCCGCGCCGCCCATGGCGGAGGTCGCCGTCGGGCTTGCCTTCGGGTGCCGCGTCGGGACAGTGGCGGCGGCGTTCGTCGAGCGGTCCGTTTCCGTGTCCGTGCCGGAGACCGGAGCGGGGTCGGACTCCGCCGTGCCGAGCGTGGTGACGTCGGAGTCGGGGGTCAGGCGCAGGAGGCTCAGCGCGCCGGCCGCCAGGGCGAGGCCGCCCGCTGCCAGGAGGGCCTTGCGGGGGCGGGGGCGACGGTGGCGGCCGCGGGGACCGAAGAGGCGGGCGGTGGCCGGCCCGTCCTCACCGACCGTCCCGGATTCCGTCGCTGTCTGCGTCGTCACGCCCATCACGCCCCTCCCAACGCGCTCGCGCCCCCGATGCGCCGCGGTGTCGCGCACGTTATGCGCTGGCGCCGGCGGCGCGGCGGGAGTTGGGCGGTATGTCACTCGAACGGGGTGTCGGGCCTCGACCCGGGGACCGCAGAGGGGCCTTTTCCCGGAGGGGTACGGCTGCGATGATCGGGGCGAGTGTTGTTAACCCGCGTTAACCGGAGGGTG
Organism: Streptomyces sp. NPDC006385; assembly: GCF_040612485.1. NCBI lineage: Bacteria > Bacillati > Actinomycetota > Actinomycetes > Kitasatosporales > Streptomycetaceae > Streptomyces > Streptomyces sp. NPDC006385. The sequence goes on along the minus strand of NZ_JBEXQG010000038.1, from coordinate 20,839 downwards.
TCATGCGTGAGGAGCGGTACGGGGAGTTCGTGCTGGTGCGGCGACACGGTGATGGGGGTGACGGGCATGTAAGTGACGGGGGTGCCGGGCATGTCGCGGAGCTCGCCCTCGACCGGCCCAAGGCCATGAACGCCGTCTCGACCGAGATGGCCCGTTCCATCGCGGCGGCGTGCGCGGCGCTGGGCGCGGACCCGGGCGTAAGGGTGGTGGTGCTGACCTCGACGCATGAGCGGGCGTTCTGCGTCGGGGCGGATCTGAAGGAGCGGAACTCCTTCAGCGACGCCGAACTGGTGCGGCAGCGGCCGGTGGCGCGCGGGGCGTACACCGGGGTGCTGGAGCTGCCGGTGCCGACGATCGCGGCGGTGCACGGCTTCGCGCTGGGGGGCGGCTTCGAGCTGGCGTTGTCCTGTGACGTGATCGTGGCCGACCGTACGGCCGTGGTGGGGTTGCCCGAGGTGTCGGTCGGGGTCATCCCGGGGGGCGGGGGCACGCAGTTGCTGCCGCGGCGCGTGGGGGCCGCGCGGGCGGCGGAGCTGATCTTCACGGCGCGGCGGGTCGAGGCCGTCGAGGCGCGGGAGCTGGGCTTGGTGGACGAGCTGGTGGAGGAGGGGCGGGACCGGGAGGAGGCGCTGGCCCTGGGGGCCCGGATCGCCGTGAACTCGCCGGTGGGGTTGCGGGCGGCCAAGCGGGCGCTGCGGGTCGGGCACGGGCTGGATCTGCGGGCCGGGCTGGAGGTCGAGGACGCGGCTTGGCGGGCGGTGGCCTTCTCGGGGGACCGGGCGGAGGGGGTGGCGGCGTTCAACGAGAAGCGGAGGCCGCAGTGGCCGGGCGAGTAGGGGGAGTGAGGGCCAAGCGGGCCGTGGGTCGGGCGCGGGCTGGATCCGCGGGCCGGCCGGGCTGGAGGTCGAGGACGGGGCTTGGTGGGCGGTCGCCCGCCGGTTGTCCCGTGCTGCCCGCGCGGTCTCGTCCGTCACTCCAAGCGCCGTATCAATGTCCCGGTTCGCCCCGTACGTCCTAGCCTGGAGTGATGGGTGAAGACAGACGGCTCGCGGCCGTGGTGGCGTTGGCGCAGGGGATGGCGGCGGCGCACACCCCGCGTGAGTCCTGGCGGGCGGCGGCGCTGGGGGCGTGCCGGGCGCTGGCCGGGAGCTTTGCCGCGCTGTCGGTGTGGGAGCGGGAGCTCGGGCGGCTGCGGGTGCTCGTGAATGTCGGCGAGCGGGCTCAGGGGGAGGAGGAGTTCCCGAGCGACGAGGCGTATCCCGTGCACCAGTTCCCGGAGATCGCCGAGTTCCTCCACGAGCGGTGGGCCGCGGGCGGTGAGCCCAACGCCTGGGTGGAGACCGCCGACGGTCTCTCCGCCGGGCATCCCGGGTACTGCCACCAGCGGGTGGCCGCTCTCCGGCGCCGAGGGCGGGGGTGCTGTGTCGTCGCGCCCATCGTGCTGAACGGGCGGGCCTGGGGGGAGCTGTATGTGGCCCGTTCCGTCGGTTCTCCCGTCTTCGACCGCGGTGACGCCGACTTCGCCACCGTGCTGGCCTCCGTCGTGGCCGCCGGGATCGGGCAGAGCGAGCGGCTGGAGGAGGCCCGGCGGCTGGCGTTCACCGACGCGCTCACCGGGCTCGCCAATCGCCGTGCCGTCGATGTGCGGTTGGAGGAGGCGATCGAGCGGCACCGCGCCGATGGCGTCGTCGTCAGCCTCGTCGTCTGTGATCTCAACGGGCTCAAGCGCGTCAACGACACCCGGGGGCATGCCGTCGGGGACCGTCTGCTGGAGCGGTTCGGGTCGGTGCTGTCGCTGTGCGGCGCCATGCTGCCCGGCGCCCTCGCCGCGCGTCTGGGTGGTGACGAGTTCTGTCTGCTCGTCGTGGGGGCGTCGGCCGACGACGTCGTGGAGGCGGCGGACGAACTGTGCCGGCGTGCGGCGGAGTTGGAGCTGGGCGAGGGGGTCGCGTGCGGGGTGGCGTCCACGGCGGACCCCATCGGGGTGGTGCGTTCCGCCCGCCGGTTGTTCCGGCTCGCCGACGCGGCCCAGTACCAGGCCAAGGCGGTACGGGCCGACAAGCCCGTGGTCGCCGGGCGGGAGGGGCCGGACGACCCGGTCGTACGCCTCGCCGACGCCGAGCCGGCGGGGGAGGAGGGGGTCGTGGAGCGGCGGCGGTTCCGGGGCCGTCGGCCGTGATGTGCCGACCGGTGCTGTAAGGGTCGTACCGGCCGCCCAGTAGTGACATCTTCGTCTTCACTGCGTACGCTCCTGAATATGGATATGCACACTGTGGTGGTGGGGACGTCCGGGGTCACCGCGTCCGACGTCCTCGCCGTGGCACGCGGCGGAGCCCGCGTCGAGCTGTCGTCGGAGGCGCTCGCGGCCCTCGCCGCGGCCCGCGAGATCGTGGACGCGCTGGCGGCCAAGCCCGACCCCGTCTACGGCGTCTCCACCGGCTTCGGCGCCCTGGCGACCCGGCACATCAGCCAGGAGCTGCGGGCCCAGTTGCAGCGCAACATCGTCCGCTCGCACGCCGCCGGGATGGGTCCCCGGGTGGAGCGGGAGGTCGTACGGGCCCTGATGTTCCTGCGGCTCAAGACCGTCTGCTCGGGGCATACGGGCGTACGGCCCGAGGTCGCGCGGACCATGGCCGACGTCCTCAACGCCGGCATCACGCCCGTCGTCCACGAGTACGGCTCCCTCGGCTGCTCCGGCGACCTGGCCCCGCTCTCCCACTGCGCCCTCACGCTCATGGGGGAGGGCGACGCGGAGGGCCCGGACGGGGTCGTGCGGCCCGCCGGTGAGCTCCTCGCCGCGCACGGCATCGCGCCCGTCGTGCTGCGGGAGAAGGAGGGCCTCGCCCTCCTCAACGGCACCGACGGCATGCTCGGCATGCTGGTCATGGCCCTCGCCGACCTCGACACCCTCTACAAGTCCGCCGACGTCACCGCCGCCCTGTCGCTGGAGGCGCTGCTCGGCACCGACAAGGTGCTCGCGCCCGAACTGCACGCCATCCGCCCGCACCCCGGGCAGGGCGCCTCCGCCGCCAACATGCTGGCGGTGCTGAAGGGTTCGGGGCTGACCGGTCATCACCAGGACGACGCGCCCCGCGTCCAGGACGCCTACTCGGTGCGGTGCGCCCCGCAGGTCGCCGGCGCCGGGCGGGACACCATGGCGCACGCGCGGCTGGTCGCCGAGCGGGAGCTGGCCTCGGCGGTCGACAACCCGGTCGTCCTGCCGGACGGGCGCGTCGAGTCCAACGGCAACTTCCACGGGGCGCCCGTGGCCTATGTGCTGGACTTCCTCGCCATCGCCGTCGCCGACCTCGCCTCCATCGCCGAGCGGCGCACCGACCGGCTGCTGGACAAGAACCGCAGCCACGGTCTGCCGCCGTTCCTGGCCGACGACGCGGGTGTCGACTCGGGGCTGATGATCGCCCAGTACACGCAGGCCGCCCTGGTGAGCGAGTTGAAGCGGCTGGCCGTGCCCGCGTCCGCCGACTCGATTCCGTCCTCCGCCATGCAGGAGGACCACGTCTCCATGGGCTGGTCCGCCGCCCGCAAGCTGCGTACGGCCGTCGACAACCTCACGCGGGTCCTCGCCGTCGAGCTGTACGCCGCCACGCGCGCCATCGAGCTGCGGGAGGGACTCGCCCCGGCACCGGCCTCCCAGGCGGTCATCGACGCCGCGCGGGCCGCCGGAGTCCAGGGCGCCGGCCCGGACCGGTTCCTGGCGCCCGACCTCGCCGCGGCCGACGCGTTCGTGCGCGGCGGGGAGTTGGTGGCGGCGGCGGAGAAGGTCACCGGGCCGCTTCAGTGACGCCGGGCCGCTTCAGTGACACCTGGCCGCTGCACTGACGCCCGGCCGCTTCGCTGACATGGAACGGGGCCCTGTCGTACGACCGACAGGGCCCCGGTGCTGTGCGAGGGCGGGTTACTTCAGCTTCGCGGCCTGCGCGTCGATGAGGGCGGCCGGGACGTCGTACGGCTTGTCCGTCATCATCAGGCCGAGGTTCATCGTGTAGTACGTGGCGATGGTGCCGCCGTGGCGCACCACCTCGACGTGCGTGGTGGCCACGTCGCCGTCCTCCGCGTCGCTTTTCGCGGTGAACGCCACCGACTCGTCACCGGCGCCGGACGCCTTCTCCGCGGTGATCCCGGTCAGCTTCTGGTCCGTGCCCTGCATCGTGAGGGGGAAGCCCTCGGAGCAGTTCTCCACCGCGTCCGACACGGACTTGAAGGTCTTCTCGGCGCCGTCACCGTCGTACGAGGAGAGTCCGACGACCGTCATGTTCAGGCTCAGCGCGTCGGTGAACGAGTCCTCGATCTCACCCTCCGTCAGGCCCTCCAAGGACTTGGAGGCGTTGTCGGTGGGCTTCTTCTTGTCCTCCGTGGCCATGACGGCCGTGTTCGAGGCCGAGTCGCCCGGCGCCAGGCCGCCCATGGCGTAGGCCAGCGGCGCGCACTGCTCCTCGCCGCTCTTGATGGCGTCCTTGGACTTCGGCAACTGCTTGCCGGACGCGTCCACCTTGTACCCGTCGACATCGCCCTGGGCGATGATCGACTTCTTCAACTCCGCGGAGCTGAGCGCCTTCGCGTCAGAACCCCCGGAGTCACCCCCGCAACCCGTGACAAGGGCGAGCGACAGCGCGCTCACGGCAACCGTGGCGGCTGCGCGCACGCCCGATGATCTCTTCATGGGCGGACTATGAGGCGCAGGTGAAGCGAGCGTCAAGTAATTTCAAAAACCGAGATGTTCCCGGCGCACCGAGTAGGCGACGAAGCCCGCGCCCAGCGCGAGGAAGACGGTCCCGCCGACGATGTACGGCGTGGTGTCGAAGCTTCCGGTGTCGGCGAGCCGGGTGCCGTCGTCGGCGGTGCCGTCCGCGCTCGCGGAGGTGGCCCGTGCCTGCTGCGTCATCTGCGGAGCCGAGGGCTCCGTTCTCGCCGGCTCCTCGCCCGTCGCGTTCGCGGAGGGCACGAACCACAGGGCGCCCAGCAGGGCGCCCGCGGCGGTGGCGGTCAGCAGCGATCGGCGTGCGGTGGACGACGATCGGTGAGCGGCGGACACGGAATATCGATCCCCTTGCGGTACTGGCGAATTGGCCGTGTGGAGCGATGTTAGTGAAAGTGGCGGGTCACGGGAAAGTCACGGGGGGAATGAGCCGTACTCTCCGAGCATGAGTACTCCAGAAACATCACGCTTTGTACGAATTCGCGTGGAAGTCGTCCTCGAAGTGGGCGACGAGGACGCCCTGACCGAGGCCGCGTTGCGCCGCGTCGCCGACGACGGCACGATGCCGGCCGACGAACGGGCGCACGCCGAGAGCGCTGTGACGGAAGACACCGCGGAGGCCCTCGCGTATCTGATTGATCCGTTCGACCTGGTCAGCGAGGTGCCGGGGGTCGAACTCGCGCAGGCCTCCTGGTCCAGCGAGCGCATCGACCACGATCCGGATTCGCCCGAATGGGGCCTCGACGAGGATGATGTCGACGAGGACTTCGACGACGAAACGGCGAAGCGGGTCGGCTGAGGCGTCTTGGGGAAATCGTGACCCCGGGCGGCAACCGCCGCCCGGGGTTTCGTCGTCTCAAGGGGCGCACTGACCGACATCCGCACCACCGTGCCTCGGCAAAGGTGGTGTGCCCCACACATATCGGAGATGTGGAACGGGACGAACCGGTCGTAGCGTTGAAGATTCTTGACGGGGACTCTCGGGGTTTTGGGGATTCGGGAACAATGGAGAAGCGTGTGATGACGAACAGTAAGCGGCGCAAGGGCCTCACGGTCGCGTCCGCACTGCTCGGCGGTGTCCTGGTGCTCTCGGCCTGCTCCGGCGGCGACGACAACGCCTCCGGGAGCGACGGCGGCGACACCTCGCAGTCCAAGGTCGACGAGGCGGCCGCCAAGAAGACCTCGGCGGCCCAGATCAAGATCAAGCCCGAGGACGGCACCGACAACGCCTCCATCAACAACTCCGCCACCGTCACCGTGAGCAAGGGCACGCTCACCGAGGTGGCGATGAAGACCGCCGACGGCGCCCCGGTCGAGGGCGAGATATCCGCGGACAAGACCAGCTGGAAGCCCAGCGCCCAGCTGGAGCGTTCCACGACCTACAAGATCACGGTGACCGCGAAGGACGCCAAGGGTCTGGAGGCCCACGAGAACGCCTCCTTCACGACCGTCTCCCCGAAGAACAGCTTCCTCGGCTACTTCACGCCGGAGGACGGCTCCACCGTCGGCGTCGGCATGCCTGTGTCGATCAACTTCGACAAGGCGATCAGCAACAAGGCGGCCGTCCAGAAGGGCGTCACCGTCTCCACCACCAGTGGCCAGGAGGTCGCCTGCCACTGGTTCAACGACACGCGCATGGACTGCCGGCCCGAGGAGTACTGGCAGGAGGGCGCCACCGTCACCCTGAAGATGGCCCTGGACGGCGTCGAGGGCTCCGACGGCGTCTACGGCGTCCAGGAGAAGACGGTCACCTTCAAGATCGGCCGCAACCAGATCAGCTACGTCGACGCGAAGACCAAGCAGATGAAGGTCACGCAGGACGGCAAGACGATCAAGACCATCCCGATCTCCGCCGGTTCCCCGGAGAACAAGACCTACGAAGGCATCATGGTGATGTCCGAGAAGTTCAAGGAGACGCGCATGAACGGCGCGACCGTGGGCTTCACGGACGACGACGGCAAGGGCGAGTACGACATCAAGGACGTGCCGCACGCCATCCGCCTGTCCACCTCCGGCACCTTCATCCACGGCAACTACTGGGGCGCCAAGTCCATCTTCGGCAGCGTGAACACCAGCCACGGCTGCGTGGGCCTGTCCGACACCAAGGGCGCCAACGACAAGGGCACCGCGGGCTACTGGTTCTACAACAACTCGATCGTCGGTGACGTCGTGGTCGTCCAGAACACCGGCGACAAGACGATCGCGCCGGACAACGGCCTCAACGGCTGGAACATGGACTGGGCGCAGTGGAAGGCCGGGTCGGCCGTCTGACGCCCGCCTGTGCACTGACCTGAGCCGACTGGGAGGCGGTCACCCGAATGGGGTGGCCGCCTTCACCTGTCGCTAGCTGTAAGGGGATTGCCGGTCATGCCAAGCAGGCCCAGGGGGCGAGCGCCTGGCGCGTCGGTGCGTCAGCCGCCGCTGCCGTACGGCCTCGTCAGGATCTCCAGGTTGTGGCCGTTCGGATCCTCGAAGTAGGCGCCGCGGCCACCGTCGTTGTGGTTGATCTCGCCGGGACGGCGGTGGTACGGGTCGGCCCAGTACGTCAGGCCGGCCTCCCGGATCCGGGCGAAGATCGTGTCGAAGTCGTCCTCCGACACCAGGAACGCGTAGTGCTGCGGCGTGATGGTGCCGGTCGTGTCCGCGTAGTCCAGGGTCACGCCGTTGGGGATCTCGACCGGGATGAAGGGGCCGTACTGCGGGCTCACTTCCAGGCCCAGGACGTCGGCGAGGAACTGGGCCGACGCCTTCTTGTCGTGCGCCGCGACGATGGTGTGGTTGAGCTCGACGGTCATCGGGGGCTGCCTCCTCGTGTGCACGGATCGGACTGGCTCCAGGTCTCACGCTAGGCAGGACCGCCGCACGGCACATCGGTCGCAGGGAGGGGCCTGCTCTACTCCCGCGGTACTGCGCCCTGCGGAGCCCCGAGTTCCCTTTAACGGCGGCCGGGTTAAGGTAAGCCTTGCCTTAGCGATGCTGAATCGTGTCGCTTCGCAGTGTTCGTTCCTCGTCGTCGGCGTAGCAATGGAGTAGTCGTGCGTGCAGTCGGATGGAAGGCCGCCCTGGCCACGGCCGTCGTCGGAGGGCTGCTCGTCGGCTGCTCGTCCGGGTCGGGCGGCGGAGCCGGCGGCGGTGCCGGCGGTGGCAAGAAGGACGAGGGCTCGCGCAGCCAGGTGATCGGCGCCGCCGGAGGCGACGGGCCCGCCGCCGCGCCCAGCACCCTCGCCGACGGCATGGGTGCCGACACCGACCAGGACGGCGCCTTCCCCCGAACCGTCAAGCACTTCCAGGGCAGTACGACCCTCAAGGCCGAGCCCGACAAGATCGCCGTCCTCAGCACCGGGCAACTCGACGACCTGCTCTCCCTCGGCATCGTCCCCACGGCCACCACCCGCGCCGACAACGCCGGGCTCGTGCCCGACTACCTCGCCGACGCCTTCCCCAAGGACAAGGCGCGGCTCGCCGGGATGACCGACGCCGGCACCCGGCAGGCGCCCAACCTCGAGTCGCTGGCTGCGGCCAAGCCCGACCTGATCCTCGCCAACGACTCGCTCGGCGACCTCTACCCCAAGCTGTCGAAGATCGCGCCCACCGTGATCACCGCCGGCAACGGCATCAACTGGAAGCGCGACCTGCTGCTCGTCGGTGAGGCCGTGGGCAAGGGGCAGCAGGCACGGGAACTGCTCGACGACATCGTCGCCGAGGCGGGCAGGAAGGGCGAGGAGATCGGGGGACAGCCCGCCGTCTCCATGGTGCGCTTCACACCGGACCGCACCCGGATGTTCGGGGTCTCCTCCTTCACCGGCTCCCTCGCCGTGGACATGGGACTGAAGCGGCCCGAGTCCCAGCGGTTCCACGCCATTTCCGAGGACATCGGCCCCGAGAGCATCGACACCGCCGACGGTGACTGGATCTTCTACTCCGTGCAGGGGGACCCGGCGAAGACGGACGCCGCGAGCGTGGTGGCCGGGCCGCTGTGGAAGTCGATGAAGGCGGTCGAGGCCGGGCACGCCGTGCGGGTGGACGACGACCCGTGGTACCTCAACGCCGGTCCCACCGCCGCGCGTCTGGTCATCCGGCAACTCGCCGAGCACCTCGGCAAGTGAGCCGCGGACGAGGTGGATCGCGTACGGCGACGACGAGTTGATCGATGAGTCACCGTCTGGCCTTCCCGGTGGCCGCCCTCGTGGTGGCCGCCGTGGCCGTGCTCAGCCTCGCCGTCGGCACCCGCGCCGTACCGCCGTCCGCCGTGCTCGACGCCCTGCTGCACGGCGGAGGTTCGCCGGACGCGCTCGTCGTACGGTCGCTGCGACTGCCGCGCACCGAGGTGGGGCTGGCGGCCGGGGCCGCGCTCGGGATGGCCGGGGCCGCGCTCCAGGCCGTGACCCGCAACCCGCTCGCCGATCCCGGCATCCTCGGGCTGAGCCAGGGCGCCGCGGCCGGGGTCGTCCTCGCCCTCGCCCTGGGGCTCTCGGACGGCTTCGGCGGCCACGTCTGGTACGCCTTCGCCGGCGCCGTCGTCGCCGCGTGCCTGGTGTACGGCATCGCGGCGCGGGGGCGCGGCGGGGCGTCGCCGGTGAAGCTGGCGCTGGCGGGCACCGCGCTGTCGGCGATGACAGCCGGCGCCACCACCGTCGTGCTGACCTCCAGCTCGGCCACGCTCGACCAGTTCCGGTTCTGGCAGGTGGGGGCGCTGAGCGGACGGGACGCCGGGACGGTCGTACGGATGCTGCCGTTCCTCGTCGGCGGGGCGGTGCTGGTCCTGGCGTGCGCGCGAGGGCTGGACGCGCTGGCGCTCGGCGACGAGACGGCCCGGGCGCTGGGGCATCGGGTGCCTGTCGTACGGGGGTGCGCGGCGCTCGGCGCGACGCTGCTGACCGCTGCCGCGGTGGCCGCGGCGGGGCCCGTGGCGTTCGTGGGGCTGGCGGTGCCGCATCTCGCCCGGCGGCTGGTGCGGGGCGGGTACGGGTCGGTGCTGCCGTTGTCCGCGCTGCTGGGGGCCGCGCTGTTGCCGGCGGCCGATGTGGTGGGGCGGGTCGTACGGGCTCCCGCGGAGGTGCCGGCCGGGGTGATGACCGCGTTGGTGGGGGTGCCGGTGCTGGTGGTGCTGGTGCGCAGGAGAGGGGCCGTGTCGTGAAGGGCCGTGTCGTGAGGGGCCGTCAGGTCGCGAGCGGTCGTCCCGCCGGGGCGGCGCCCGGCATACGCAAGGGCGGCACCCCACAGGCGCCGGACACCCCGCCACGGCACCGCTCGTGCCGGCTGCCCGCCGGCGTCGTCCTCCTGCGCCCCCGTCGTCCCCGCGTCTCCCTGCTCCTCCACCGCCGTTCCGCGGCGGTCGCCGCCGTCCTCCTCGTCCTGCTCGCCGCCGTCATGCTCACCGCGGCCTGTGCGGGCCAGACGTACCTTGCGCCCGCTGAGGTCTGGCGCACCCTGCGCACCGGATCCGGCCCGCACGACCTCGTCGTCAACGAGCTGCGCGTCCCCCGTATCGCCCTCGGCGCCCTCGTGGGCGCCGCGCTCGGTCTGGCCGGCGCCCTGGTGCAGACCGTCACCCGCAATCCGCTGGCCAGCCCGGATGTCATCGGAGTCGGACACGGGGCCGCCGCGGCGACCGTGCTGGCGCTCGCGACCGGGGTCGTGAGCTCGCCGGGTGCCATGCCCGTGGTGTCGGTGCTCGGCGGACTCCTCGCGGCCGCCCTCGTCTATGTGCTCGCCTGGCGGCACGGCATGCAGCCGAGCCGTTTCGTGCTCACCGGCGTCGGCATCGGGGTAGCGCTGTCGGCCGTCGTACAGCTCTATCTCACCGACAGCGAACTGGAGGCGGCCGAGCAGCTCAAGCTGTGGCTGACCGGCAGCCTCAACGGGCGGGGCTGGGCGCAGGCCGGGCCCCTGGCCGTCGTCCTGGTCCTCTCCCTGCCGGGTCTGGTGTGGGCGAGCCGGGCCCTGCGGCCACTCGGGCTCGATCCGGACACGGCAGCCGGGCTGGGAGTACGGGTGGACCGGGCGCGGCTCGCGCTCACCGTCCTCGGCGTCGTCCTCGCCGCCGCGGCGACCGGAGCCGCGGGGCCCATCGGGTTCGTGGCGCTCACCGCGCCGCAGCTGGCCCGGCGACTGACGCGCACGCCACAACTCCCGCTGCTGAACGCCGCCTTGACCGGCGCGATCGTCCTCGTCGCCGCCGACCTCGCCGCCCGGACCCTGCTGCCCCCGCTGGAGATCCCGGTCGGCGCCCTCACCGCGCTCGTCGGCGGGCCGTATCTGCTGTGGCTGCTGGGGCGTCGTACGGCGACACACTGAGAGCCCCGGAGCAGTGCGGCTCCGGGGCCCTCGGCCGGGGGATCGGCGCTGGCGTCGGCGTCAGATCGTCGCCGTGTCGATCACGAAGCGGTAGCGGACGTCGCTGTCGAGCACCCGCTCGTACGCCTCGTTGATCCGGTCCGCGTCGATCAGCTCGATCTCGGCGCCGAGGCCGTGCCCGGCGCAGAAGTCCAGCATCTCCTGGGTCTCCCGGATGCCGCCGATGCCGGAGCCCGCGAGGGTCTTGCGGCCGCCGATCACCGAGAAGAGGTTGAGGGAGACGGGCTCCTCGGGCGCGCCGACGTTCACGAAGGCGCCGTCCGTCTTGAGGAGGGACAGGAACCGGTCCAGGTTCAGCGGAGCCGAGACCGTGGAGAGGATCAGGTCGAAGGTGCCGCGCAGCTCCTCGAAGGTCTTCGGGTCGCTGGTGGCGTAGTAGTGGTCCGCGCCCAGCTTCAGCCCGTCCTCCTTCTTGCGCAGGGACTGCGAGAGGACCGTCACCTCGGCGCCGAGCGCGTGCGCGATCTTCACGCCCATGTGGCCGAGGCCGCCCATGCCGAGGATCGCGACCTTCTTGCCGGGGCCGGCGTTCCAGTGCCTGAGCGGGGAGTACGTGGTGATGCCGGCGCACAGCAGCGGCGCGGCGACGTCGAGGGACAGGCCGTCGGGGATACGGACGACGAAGTTCTCGTCGACGACGATCTTCTGCGAGTAGCCGCCGTAGGTCGGCTCGCCGTTCTTGTCGAGGGCGTTGTACGTGCCGACGTTGCCCTTGAGGCAGTACTGCTCCAGACCGGCCTCGCAGTTCTCGCACGCACGGCAGGAGTCGACCATGCAGCCGACGCCCACGCGGTCGCCGACCTTGTACTTCGTCACGCCGGAGCCGACCTCGGAGACGATGCCCGCGATCTCGTGGCCGGGGACCATCGGGAAGATCGCCTCGCCCCAGCCCTCCCGTGCCTGGTGGATGTCGGAGTGGCAGATACCGGCGAACTTGATGTCGATCAGGACGTCGAACTCGCCGACCTCGCGGCGCTCGATGGTGGTGCGCTCCAGCGGAGCCTTGGCGGCGGGTGCGGCGTACGCGGCAACGGTGGTCATGCCGGGGATCTCCTAGCGGGGGTTCGCGCGCCCGGCTGCCTTCTGGTCTTCACTGTCCGTCCGGGCGCGGCCCCCAGCCTGCCGGGAGGAAGCCCAGCCACCCAGACCTCGGTTGTACGTACGCTCGCCGGTCCTACCACTGGCGGGGTCAGGCTCATGGGCGTACGACCGGGAATACTTGAGGCATGGACGAAAAGCCCGAATCCGTGCTCGGACCCGGAACCGGCACAGGTGGCGGTGGCGGTGGCAGCGGTGCCGGCCTGGACCGGCGCGCCGAGCTCAGCGAGTTCCTGCGCACCCGGCGTGCCCGGCTGAAGCCGGAGGACGTCGGGCTGCCGGACTTCGGGCGGCACCGCAGGGTGCCGGGGCTGCGGCGCGAGGAGCTGGCCCAGCTGGCCGGGGTGTCCGTGGCGTACTACACACGCCTGGAGCAGGGCAACGGGCGCAACGTCTCGGCGGAGGTCCTCGACGCGATCGCGCGGGCCCTGCGGCTGAGCGACGCCGAGCACGCGCACCTCACGCACCTCGCGAAGCCGAAGCAGCACAAGAAGAAGCCCGCCGCGCGGACGGAACAGGTGCGGCCGGCGCTGCGGCAGCTACTGGACTCGATCGACGGTGTGCCCGCGTACATCGCGGGCCGCCGCTCGGACATCCTCGCCTGGAACCGGATGGCGGCGGCGGTCTTCGGCGACTGGTCGGAGCTGCCGGTGCAGGAGCGGAACTGGGCGCGGCTGGTGTTCCTCAAGCCCGAGTACCGCGACCTGTTCGTGGAGTGGGACCAGAAGGCGTCCGACATGGTCGCCTATCTGCGCATGGACGCGGGCTGCCACCCGGACGACCCGCGCCTGTCCGCCCTGGTCGGCGAACTCTCGGTCAAGAGCGAGGAGTTCCGGCGGCTGTGGGCCACCCATGACGTCAAGGAGAAGACCTACGGCGTCAAGCACATCCAGCACCCCTTGGTGGGCGAGCTGACCCTGAACTTCGAGTCGTTCCGCATGCCCGACGGCACGGAGCAGACGCTGATCACGTATCACGCGGAGCCGGGGTCGCCGTCGGCGGAGGCGCTGCGGCTGCTGGCCAGTTGGGGGACGGACGCGACGAAGGCGGGGGCGGCGGGCACGGGGACGCCGGCGTCGTCGGTGTGAGCGGGCCGCGGGCCGCGGTCGTCCCAGGCGCCGTCGGCCCGCTGCCCCCTCGGCGGAGCCGTCAGCTGCCGAACTCCCACACGGCACGGGCGCCGGGGCCGACGGTGAGGGTCGACCGGCCGATCCGCTCCTCGTGCCGGTACGTCACCGCCTCGTTGAGCGCGAACGTCACCTGACGCAGGCCCACCCGGTCACGCGGGACCGCGTCGAACCGGAGGGTCGTACCGCCTCCCCACGCCACGACCCCACCGTCCGGCGTGGACCGGACGCCGAACCCGCCGGCCCGCAGCAGCGGCACCGTGTTGGCGAGGTCGCGTTCGGTGACCGCGAGGCGGATGGACGTCACGTCCCGCATCAGGTGGTCACGGTAGGCGTCGGAAAGGTAGCGCTCCCGGCCCACGTCTGTGGGCCCGCTGGGCGGCTCGGTGTTGCTGCGCGGGTCGGCGAAGTACTCCGGGCGGTACTCCATCGCCCAGGCGCCGAAGACGTCGTACTGGTCGGTGGTGAGGACGGAGTCGAACCATGGTACGGGCACGCCGTCGCCGAAGTCCCGGGTCTGCCGGAACTCGAACGGGTCCGCGATCCCCTGCTTCCGCAGCCGCTCCACCACGGTCGTCATGTCACCGGCACGCTCGGTCGAGATCCCCATCCCGGCGGCACCGAGGGTGCCGTCCTGGCCGGGCAGGTCACCGACTCCGAACAGCTCGATGTAGGTCTCCCGGCCCATCAGGTACCGGCCGGTCCAGGTCTGTCCGCCGGCACCGGTCGTGGTGCGGACCTGGAAGTTCGCGAACTCCTTGAGATAGGCGGAGTGCTCGACGGCGTCGGCGGTCTCGCGGTCGAGGACTCCGTAGGCGTGGTTGTAGAACAGCAGTTGCCGATCGGACCGCGCCGTCCCCTCCTCGGCCAGCGCCGTCCCCGTACCGGCCCCGACCGCGACGGTCAGGGCGACGACGAGGGTCATGAGCATCTGTAACGCTCGGTGAATCAGCATGGGACGGATCGTAGGCGGGGCGTCCCGGATTCGCTGACGTTTTCGAGGAGCCGAGGTCGCTCCTTGAGCGTCATGCGCGGGTCGCTGTCGGCGCGGGTCGCTGTGCGCGTGAGCCGATGGCGCCGCGTCGATGTCCGCGCATGTCGAGGTCTACGCGAGCCGATGTTCGCGCGAGCCGATGTCCACGCGAGTCGATGTCCACGCGAGTCGTCGTCCGCGCGCGTCAGTGGCTGCCGCCGCCCTCGACCGCCGCGGCGATGTCGTCGAGGTCCTTGGCGACGGCCTTGCTCACCGCCCGCGCGCCCACGCCGCCCAGGAGTTTGGCGAGCAGGCCCGGGACACCGCTGGGGGCCACGGCCGTGAAGGTCATACGGACGGTCGTCGCCGACGGCCCGTCCGCCCGCAGCAGCCACTCCGAGACGTAGCGGGTGCCGTGCGACTCGGCCTCCACGACATAGCGCTCGGGCGGTTCGCAGGCGGTCACCCACATCTCCTCGGTGGCCTCCTTCCCGAACATGCGCCTGGTCTCCCGCCACCGCGTGCCGACCCCGAAGGCCCCCTCCGTGACGACCTCGACCTTCGAGACCCCGCTGAGCACGCGCTCCATCCCCGCGAGATCGGTCAGCGCCTCCCACACGGGACCCTGCCCCGCGGCGACACGCCGCTCCACGACGACGCTTCGGCTGGTCATGCACCCATGAAAGCAGCAGGGTCCGACAGCCGCTCGATGACAGCCCCTCGACCCCCGCTGCTCGCGAGGGCGCCCCGTGCTGCTCGCGAGGGCGCCCCGTCAACGCGTCCAGCGGGCGTTGAGCCGGGCGGCCTGGCGGGTCAGGTGGTCGCGCTCGGCGAGGTTGGACGCCTTCTGCGCCGCCTCGGCGTACAGCCGTGCCGCCCTCGCCAGGTCCCCGTCCCGCTCGTGGAGGTACGCCGCCACCGCGGAGTGGCGGGGCAGGGAGTCGTCCAGCGCGGCGAGGGCCGCCAGTCCGGCGCGCGGTCCGTCGGCCTCGCCGACGGCGACCGCGCGGTTGAGCCGGACGACAGGGCTGTCGGTCAGGCGCGTGAGCTCGTCGTACCACTCGACGATCTGCACCCAGTCGGTCTCCTCGGCGGTGGGCGCGTCGGCGTGCAGGGCCGCGATGGCGGCCTGCGCCTGGAACTCGCCCAGCCGGTCACGGGCGAGGGCCGCCTGCAGGATCACGACGCCCTCGGCGATCGCCTCGGTGTCCCACCGGCCGCGGTCCTGCTCGGCGAGCGGCACCAGGCCGCCGTCGGGTGCGGTCCGGCTGGCGCGTCTGGCGTGGTGGAGCAGCATGAGCGCGAGCAGCCCCGCCACCTCGGGGTGGTCGATGGCGACCGCGAGCTGCCGGGTGAGCCGGATGGCCTCGGCGGCGAGGTCGACGTCGCCGGAGTAGCCCTCGTTGAAGACCAGGTAGAGGACGCGCAGCACGGTGGCGACATCGCCGGGCTGGTCGAACCGCACGCCGGAGACGGTGCGCTTGGCCCGGCTGATGCGCTGGGCCATGGTCGCCTCGGGCACCAGGTAGGCCTGGGCGATCTGCCGGGTGGTGAGCCCGCCGACGGCGCGCAGGGTGAGCGCGACCGCGGACGACGGCGTGAGCGACGGGTGGGCGCACAGGAAGTACAACTGGAGCGTGTCGTCCACGGCGGGCGCGGGCCCGGGCGCCGGTTCCTCTTCGACGAGGTCCTCACGCCGGCGCCGGGCGGCGTCCGACCTGGCATGGTCGAGGAACTTGCGCCAGGCCACGGTGACCAGCCAGCCCTTCGCATCCCGCGGCGGGTCGGCCGGCCAGAGACGGACCGCCTCGACCAGCGCCTCCTGCACGGCGTCCTCGGCCGCCGCGAAGTCGGCTCCGCGGCGGACGAGGACGGCGAGCACGCTCGGCGTGAGGCTCCGGAGCAGGGCCTCGTTCATCGGTGAGGTCACTCCGTGATGGTGGGCGCCGTGCCGTAGAACGGGCGTACCTCGAGCCACTCGTGGATCGGCTTCCCGCCCGCCCCAGGGGCGGCCGACAGCTCCCCGGCCAGCTCGACGGCGCGCTCGTAGCTGCCGACATCGATCACCATCCAGCCGGCGATGAGGTCCTTGGTCTCGGCGAACGGCCCGTCGGTGACCGGCGGGCGTCCCTCGCCGTCGTACCGGACCCACGTCCCCTCGGGGGCGAGTGCCTGACCGTCGACGAACTCGCCGGTCTCCTCGAGCCGGGCCGCGAAGTCACGCATGTACTGCATGTGCGCCGAGATCTCCTCCGGCGTCCACTGGTCCATCGGCACGTCGTTCACCGCGGCCGGGGCGCCGCGGTAGTGCTTGAGCAGCAGGTACTTGGCCATCGTCTTCTCCTCGGTGCTGTGCGACCCATTGTGGTCGCGTTCACCTCGGGGACGGAGCCGGTCCCGGATTCTCGACATCGCCGGGAGAATTTTTTTCAGCAGACCCTGTACCAGCAGAAAATACGCAGCGCCGCTGCGATCTGTGCCCCTGTGCGGTCGTCGGGTTCCCCGGTGAGCCGGACGAAGACGACTGACGACCCAGGGTCGGCCGCGACCAGCAGCGTCAGCGGCACGCGGCCCGACAGCGGGTAGTCGTACCAGCCGTCGGGCCGCTCCACGTCTGTCTCCGGGAGGGCGGTCTCGATGGCCTGCCAGTCCGAGTCGTCGAAGCCGTAGCCCGAGAACTCCGCGACCGACTCGCACAGCGGCCGCAGGTTCTCCTCGAAGATCCAGCCCCCGTCGAAGGCCGCGTCGGGGTCCGCACTCTCACCCATCGGCCTTGGCCACGCCGATCGGGCAGGACACACCGGTCCCGCCGATCCCGCAGTACCCCGCCGGGTTCTTGTCCAGGTACTGCTGGTGATACCTATGCCTCTCGTGCAGTATTAGACCGAGCGGGAGAGTAGGGGGAGTTCGAGTTGAACAGCGATGACCAGCTGGTTCCGGTGGTGGCGTACGCGCGCATCTCGGCGGACCTGGCCAGGGACAGTCACGGGGTCGAGGACCAGCACAAGGTGAACGACGAGACGGCCGCCAGGGTGGGGTGCAAGATCGTGCACTACTACACCGACAACGATCTCTCTGCCGCCAAGGCCGAAGTTGTCCGGCCGGACTTCGAGGCCATGTTGAAGGTGCTGAGGGCCGGACGTCTGCCGGACGGCCAGGTGGTGCGCGGAGCCATCGTTGTTGCCGACGACCGACTTGTGAGGCGAGTCGGTGACTACGAACGGTTCGTGGACGCACTGACCTACGAGGACGGCCGGGTCTACGCGGACGCCAAGGGGATCAAGGACCTCTACAACGAGGACGTTGAGTCCATGGGACTCTTCGGTGTGGTGATCGCCAAGGCCGAGGTACGGAAGATCAAGCGCCGGACGCGCAGGTCGCACCGTCGGCGGTCCGAGTTGGGAATTCCGGTCGGCGGTAAGCGGCCGTTCGGTTGGAACGACGACAAGCGGACTCTGCGCCCTGAGGAAGCTGAGCTTCTTGCCCAGGCGGCTCGCGACGTCATCGCGGGGAAGTCGTTGCATTCCATTCTCGCGAAATGGCGGGAAGATGGGGTGCGCACGGTCCACGGGAATGAGTGGCAGTCCCGGGCTCTCAAACTCGCATTGTGGAATCCCCGCCTGTGCGGTTGGCGCAAGCACAACGGAGAATTGGTGCGCGACGCCGACGGAATCCCGATCGTCGGGCAGTGGGAGGCCATCATCACTCCGAAGGAATGGATGGCGATTGATGCGCTCTTCTCGTCGCGAGTTGGGCCCAACATCAAGGCGGACGGGACGATCACCGACTACCGAACTCCGTCTTATCTGCTGACGGGAATTCTTCGGTGTGGGAAGCCTAAGGCGGACGGGCAAATCTGCAACGCGCCGTTGAGGGCAAGTGCGCGACCAGATCTCTCGGGCGGATACGTATACCAGTGCCCATCCCGATCCATGGGCGGATGCGGCGGTAGCGGCCGCAATGGCGCCAAGGTTGATGAGTACATCACCGAGGCCGTATTGGCGAAGCTGGAGGAGCGTAAGGCGGCGAAGAAGGAGATCGATGCAAAGTGGGAAGGGGAAGAGGAGCTTGACCGATTGACGAAGAAGCAACGGAAGATGTTGGGCGCATGGCAGGAAGATGAGATCTCGGATGAGTTGTTCTTCCCTGAAAACCAAAAGATGGAGGCCCGGATCAAAGAGTTGCGTAAGGAGCGGACCCAGCACGCCTTGCGTGTTCAGCGTGCATCTGCGGTGACGGATGACGTGCGTCAGAAGTGGTATTCGAACGAGCTTGACATGGCGCAAAAGCGTGCACTGATCAGAGAGGCACTGCATGCAGTGATCGTCCTTCCTGTTGGCGGTGGCGGAAGGCGGCCGTTCAATCCGGATCTACTCATTCCCAGGTGGACCGAGGACTGAAGGTAAGAGGCGGCTGAGGGGACGCGGTTTTCTGCGTCCCCTCAGCTCTTTTCTATGCTGCCTTTCTCAGCTCGTGGCGGGTTCTCTGGGCTTGATTGCTTCTGTGTTCCTCGATCAGATCAACGCCTAGGATCCGTGATATCCGGCGCCAGTGTTCCTCGCTCCAGTCCGGAGACTTTGCCGCTTGCATCCGACCCCATTCGCGTGCGCTCGGATGAGTCATGAGTAGTACTTCCATTGCGCACGGTCTTCGGCATCTTCCTTTGCCAGTTGGCGGTTCATGGCGTAGTCCTCGGCGATTCCGACGGCGATGTCGGCCTCTCCGGGGGTGTAGCCGGAGCCGACGTAGCGCCAGGCTGATTCCGTGACTGTGTCCGGGCCGTCCACGGGTTTGGGGGCGCCCCGGCGGTGGTCGGCTCGTTCCTCGCGCAGCACGCCGTATGTGGTGGAGTAGCGGCGGGATTTGGTGAGGATGTGGCCCCGGTAGCCAAGCGCGTGAGCCCAGGAGCGCAGCCGGAGGTGTTCCAGTTCGGCCAGGCCGCCCAGGCGCCAGCAGGTCCCCATGAGGGCGCGTACGTGGCTGCTGACGACGGCCGCGCGGATGTCCTCCAGGCCGGTGACCGGTAGTCCAGTCCGGCATCCGTCTCGGCCGCGCCCTTGCTCACGTACTTGGCCACGTACCCGGCGACCGCCGCATCTGACGGCCCGTCACCATCGGGGAAAGAGCGGATCGGTAGGGCGTCGAACTGCCTGCCCCAGCCGAGCCGTTCCGTCCCGTAGGCGCCCGAGTCCGGCACGCGCACGAAACTGGAGGCGGCAGCCTGCTCGACCGCATCCAACAGCACGTCTTCCGTCGCCCAGGCGGGAGCGGGCGAGTCGGCGCCGTCCGGGCCGTCCAGACGCACGACGGCATGGAAGTGCACGGCCGCCCGTCGCTGGAACTCGGCGACCTTGGCGAACGACACCACCAGGTGGTCCCCGAGCTTGGAGCGCGGCACCCCACCGGCCGTAGCGAGATGGCGCCGCACGGCGGTGGTGAACCGGTCCCACAGCCGCCCGGCATGCGCGTGCCACAGCACATGGCCGACGTAGTCGTAGCAGTCCGGGCACAGCGGCAGACCCACCAGCGCGTCATCGTCGGCGTGCACCAGGCCGCAGCCCAGCCGACGCCCGTGCTCGCAGCGCGGATCATCCCGACGAGGACGGCACCGCTCGCCGTCCAGCACACGGTGCACCGGTCCGAACGACGGGGCCGTCAGGGTGACGAACAGCCGGGAACGATCCCGCACCGCATCGGGTACACCCTTGCCACCGGACAGGCCCGCACGGACGAGCTGGAAGGTGTCCCCGGCATGCAGGCGAGAGCACGGCTCGCACACCGAGGCACGCCGGTTACGGCAGCGCACGGCCAGCCGCTCACCAGGCTCCCCGTCCGTCGAGTAGGACGAGATCACCTCACCCGTGACGGCATCGCAGGTGACCGTCGAGCCGGACAGGTATATCGGGTTGGCGCAGCCCCCGATTGCTTTGATCTGCTCCTTCCAGCGCGAAAAGAGCGGATCGTTGACGAGCCGTATAAGGTCACGGTCCGCCTCTGAGAGAGCTTGCAGACGTAGTTCGCGCGCCAGCACGTCGGAACGCCCGGCCGGAGCGGACGACGCGGCGGACGGGCGGGTTTTGCGCGGGGCGCAGTTGCTGGATTCGGCAGACATGACGCGGCCTCCAAAGACTCAAATCAGGAAGTAGGTAACGGGAATTCATGGCTTCTCTCCTTTGCGCTCACAGGGCGCGTATCCTGCATACGCCCTGGTCAGGCGCAGCCAACTTGCCTTTGAATTGTATGAGTTACCACTGACAGAGGGCGGGAATTTCTCCGTGATGAACGCCACCGCGCCACCGGGAACTCTGGAAATTCCGTGCCGCCTCGGAGCGGGGTCAGTGGGTCACCGAATTGCCGTCGAGTCAGAGGCATTTGGGCGTGGACGGAGGCCAGGAGTCGCGCGGCCCCGGTAGCGGTGGACCGAGCCTGTCTGTCCGGCCGGTTGCGCTGCCTGCCAGGTGCCCAGCGGGAGACGGGACGGGCAGCGGTTCGGGGTGTGGCGGAATCTGGCTTTACTTATTCCAGGGCGCGCGCCTTCGGCGCGCGCCGCCGGGGCGGCGTGCCGCA